>JANWYZ010000221.1 GCA_025054895.1 bacterium
CGTAGGCGAGAGCAGCTTGCAGCAGGTCACTCATCATCAGCGTCCCCCACCCGTTGCTTTTTCCAAGCGTCGCGTTGACGAGCATACTCCAGCACGCTGTCGCGGTCGTATAGCCACCAACCGAACCGCGTCTGGTGACCACGAATTTTCCCCATCAGGCGAAGCAAACGCACGCGCTGACGGCTGACACCCAGAGCATCCATCACTTCACGTGTGGTCAGTTCGTGCATAGTTACACCTCCGTTATTACCCATGATTACTATGTCGCTCGTGTCCCAAAACGCAAACCCAAAACAAAAAAAAAGCAGGCGTTCATCACGCCTGCCTGCAGGAAAATCGCGCTTACTTCTTCCGCAACAGCTTCAGTGGTGAATGCTTCGCGTGCGCCTGCCGAAGGTCGTCTTGCAGCAGATGCAAGTACTGCTGCGTGACGGCAGGACTGGAGTGCCCCATCAGCAGCTGCAAGCGGTGCAAGTCTATGCCTGCCCTCAGGCTCCACGTGGCGAAACTGCGCCTGAAGATGTGGCAACCCAACGGCGTGATGCCTGCCCTTTCGCCAATCTTCTCCACCACCTCCAGCACGCCATTCCACGTCAGCGCTCCGTAACGTCCATACCACAGCGGTTGCTCGCCCGACGGCTTGTACGGGCACGCTCGCAAGTAACGGTTCACGGCAACCTTCGTTTCGGGTGACAGGAACGCTACCCGTTCCTTCGCGCCTTTACCGCGCAAGATGATGGCGTCACGGTAAACGTCGGCTACCGTCAACCGATGCACCTCCTGCGCTCTCGCGCCTGTGTCCAGCAACACCAGAACCAAAGCACGGTCACGCAAGCGGAGCCAATCCTTGCCGTCACACGCCCGCAGGATGCGCTCAATCTGCTCCATGCTCAGCGCAGGCTTGATTTTGGTGTCCACCTTCGGCTTCTCCACGCGCGAGAAGATGTCCACGTCCACCAGTGCCTGCTTCAGCGCCCAGTGCCAGAAACCGCGAAGGGTGGCGTAATGCTTGCGCACCGTGTGCAAAGCAGTTGGACGCTCCTTGACGCTGAGCAGGTAGCGGTTGACTACCTCTGCTGTCACGGCGTCCAGTGTAGTCACTCCTTGCTGTTCCGCGAAGAAGAGAAACTGGCGAAGCACGTCGCTGTAGTTCTCCACAGTGCGAGGAGAGGAACCGCGTACGGCTACCGCCTCAAGGTAGAGGTTCACGGTTTGTGCCAGTTCGTTTTTGTGGAGTGCGTAGGTTTTCACGGCTTGTGTTCCTCCTGTGCGTGTGTGGAGAGAACACAAGATGTTGTGTGGTGGAAGCGGTTTTTAGTGCTTGATGCACAAGATGTAGTGCAGCTGGAGCCGACGGGCGGACTCGAACCGCCGACCTACGCATTACGAGTGCGCCGCTCTACCGACTGAGCTACGCCGGCTCGCCTTGTTGAGGTTACAGCAAAACCAACCTTATCTCTGTACGCACGAACGCTCGACGAAGCCTGAAGATGATTAACCACTACGAGCCGATGGTATTATACAGCTTTTGCGGACCGCCTGTCAATGCACCCGAGGCCTGCCGCCCGCCATGGGTTGATCCTTCGTTTTGCCTGTGAACAAGCGAGGCAGAGCGATATCAGGATGCAACAGCCTGGCGCGCCCTACATGAGGAATCTGCTCACAATACGGCGAATATTTCATGGAGAAACGCTTGACGCGTACTCCTCGTCTATCCTTGACGGAATAACGGATAAGGAGGTTATTAAAATATGAACTGGCGACAAATGGCGGCAGCGCTTGGGGTAATCACGCTTGTTCTCAGCCTGGCGTGGGCGCAGTCCTCGCCTGAAACGCAGAAGTGTATGAACCACATGAAACTGGCTCTCCGTGCGGTGCAGATGTATGTGCAGGACTGGGAAGAGGTGTTTCCACCTGCCACCAGTCAGGCGAAGCTGCTGGAAGCCATCGGGCCCTATCTGAAGGACAATAAGAATGCGCTTACCTGCCCGGCGACGGGCAAGCCGTATCGCACCAACCCGCACATCACATGGCGTCCCAAGAGCAATTATCCTAACTTGGGCGAGGTAGTGGTGCTGTACGACTCCGCGCCTCATAAGGATAAGCGTTACGTGGTTGGCTTCGCCAACGGCACGGTGAAAGCGGTCACCGAGAAGGATCTGGCAGCCATCAAGCAGAAAGCAAGGCTCAAGTAGAGTTGAGATACGCTGCGCCTGACCTTCAGGGGGGCTTTGCGTGGTCGCGGCGGAGCGCGACCCTCCAGCTTTGTTTGTCATGCTGAGCCGAAGGCGAAGCATCCCGTGGCGAAAGCGGTGTAGCGAGGAACAGAGTACCAGGAGCCGGTAGCATGGTGCAACGACAAAGGCTGGTGGACGACTTTGTTGCGTTGTGTCGCATCAACAGTCCGCCCAAACAAGAGGCAGAAGTTATCGAATCGGTGTTGCCTCGTCTGCGGAAGTTGGGGCTGGAGGTACAGCGCGATAACGCGGGCAGACACATCGGGGGAAATGCGGATAATGTCATCGCGCGCCTGCCAGCGAATGTGCCCGACGCGCCCGCGGTTTTCTTCAGCGCGCACTTCGATACGGTAGAACCCAACCCGGACGTGCGGATTATCGTGGAGGACGACCTGATTCACACCGACGGCAGCTCTATACTGGGGGCGGATGACAAGGCAGGATTGGCTTCATTGCTGGAAGCGATAGAGTGTATCGTGGAGAACAGGCTTCCACACGGCGAGATATGGCTGCTGCTGAGCGTCGCCGAGGAGATCGGTTTGCTGGGAGCAAAGCACTTGCCTCTGGAGTGCGTCAATGCGACTATGGGCTTTGTACTGGATACGGGTCCACCTGTTGGCAAGGTAGTCGTGGGCGCGCCCACGCATGACCACCTGACTGTGCGTGTGGTGGGGCGCGCTGCGCACGCCGGCGCCGCCCCCGAACAGGGTATCAGTGCTATCGTCGCGGCTTCACGCGCTATCGCCCGCATGAAGCTGGGTCGCGTCGACGAGGAGACCACCGCCAACATCGGCTCCTTTCACGGCGGACAAGCGACCAACGTGGTGTGCCCTGAAGTAGAAATCCGCGCAGAGGCGCGCAGCCATAACACGCAAAAACTGGAAGCACAGTTGGCGCATATAATAGCCTGCTTCCGCGAGGAGGCAGAGGCGATGGGCGCACAGGTGGAAATAGAAACCTCACGCCACTACGAAGCGTACCGCCTCTCTGAAGACGCCCCGGTCGTACAAATCGCCCGGGAGAGCGCGCTTGCATTGGGGCTGCCTTATGAAACGAGGCTGGCGGGAGGCGGCAGCGACGCCAACGTGTACAACGCAAAAGGCATTCCTACCGTCGTGCTCAGCACAGGCATGGATCTGGTACACACTCACAACGAACGGTGTCGCATCTCCGATCTGGAGAAGACCGCCCTCTGGGTACTGGAAATTGTGAAGCAGGTGGCGCAACAGAGTCTTCCGTAGGGGTGCGATCCGGCGTACCCTCCGCAGAAAGTGCAGCGCCACCACGTCCGGCTTTATTTGCGTGTTCCATGGTCTAAGCGACCAGCGTACACACCGCCGGGTAGCTTCAGCACTCGGGTACCGGTGTGTAGATGTTCCTGCCCCCTGTGCGGTCCTCGCCCCGTAGCAGGTAGATGCGATGCCTTCCGCTGGCGTCGTTGTGTACAACGTAAGCGGGCATGTAGCGCATGGTATATCCGCATCGACGCTTGCTGGAGTAGTTCGGTGCGGATGCATGAACTGTCCACGCATCGTGGAAACTGCATTCTCCTATTGCCAGCTCAATGTCCACCGCCTGCGACTCGTCCACGTCCTGCAGTTCGGTAGAGAACACATGTGTTGCTGTGTCCACCGGGCGGTATGCTTCGCTGCCGGCATGCTGCCAGCGGTGCGAGCCGGGAATGACGCGCATACAACCGTTTTCGCGGGTGGACTCGTCTACCGCCAGCCACAGCGTGATCACCTCCATCGGCTGCAAGCGATTGCCCCAGTAATCGCCGTCGGTGTGCCAGGGTACTGCTTTGCCGTCGCCGCCCGGCTTGGCGATGAAATGACTGCTCCACAGCACAATGTCGGGTCCGATGAAGCACTCGATCACATCCAGCACACGCGGATGCGCCAGATAGCGGAACAGCCAGGGGTCCTCGAAGTGCGGTACATCCAGGCCTTCTGGACGTTTGCCTGGAGGCAGCGAGGCAATCATCTGGTCTACGTGTTCACGTAAAGCATCCAGTTCCTCACGGGTGAAGATGCGCCCGAACTTGAGGTAGCCATGCTGCTTGTAGAACGCCACCTGTTCTGGGGTGGCACGGGAGACAACCTGCCAGTCCTGCCAGTCGTGTTGGGACATTGCTTGCTCCTTATCAGTATGATTTCTGCAGCTAAATATTTGGCTGCAAGGAAACATATCTCCTGCCAGAGGCAGATCAGTGGCTCAAGCACCACCGGGCAATCAGACGCACGCGCTCGATAGGCTCTTCGCCGCCGCCCTCAGGCAGCTCGTCGGAAATGCCCAGCACCAGACGCGGATGGAACAACCTCACCAGCTTCTCCACCATCTCCATCACCTGCTCGCGCGTGAAAGGCGGCAGGAACAGGATAGCAGGGATACCGTCCAGCAGCACCTTGTCGCCGATGTGTTCTTTTATTTCCTCCAGCGTCACGTCGCCCTGAGGCTGAGGGGTCAGCGCCTCCAGGCCGTCAAACGGCAGGTCCTTCAGGTAGGGCAGCAGCGAGCGGAAGTAGCCGTCGATATGCACGTGCGTATAGATACCCGCCTGGCGCAGCTGTCCCGACCGTTTCTCCCAGAAGGGGATGAGGTAGCACTCGAAGTAGCGCGGGGAGAGCAGGCTGTCGTGAATGTTCTCTCCGAAGTTCACGATGCGCACCGTGCCGCTGGCGATAATCCCTTCGTAGAGCGCGTCATACGAGTCGTCGATGGTGCGCATGGTCTCTTCTACTTCGCGCGGGTAGTCGGCGAGAGCGTAGATGAGGTCTTCCAGCCGCATCCACACCTGCGCCAGAGCCTGATAGGGGCTTTTGGGCACCCAGAACTGCGGTTCGCCGCGTTCGCCCATGAAGTCGCTGCCCTGCTGGAGATTCTCGCGGGAGAAGGTGTAGGTGGTATGCGCGTACAGCCAGCGCAGGGCGCGTAGGTCGTCTACCGTCTTGACCGCGAAATGGGTGGTGCGCCAGGTG
>JANWYZ010000222.1 GCA_025054895.1 bacterium
GTACCCCAGCGTGCCTGCGGATAGCTGAATACCTGCTTGTAGATTTGGCCCAGTGTACCATATCCACCAAGATCTTCTAATGCCTGAATGACCGCTTCATGTTGTTTCATTCTCTCTTACTCCCAATGCAGCCTTCGTAGTGCTCTGTTAAGTTGTGAATTGGGGATTACCTCCCTGATAGCCCACCATTGAAATGGTGGGCTATGATGGAAACAAACCTGCCTGACGCAGGTTTCAATCCGCGAGGGCGGATTTCGCCTTCTCATAGCCCCCGATTTCAATCGGGGGCGGGATGCGAGAAATCGTGAAATCACAACTTAACAAAGCAGTAGTGATGGTAACATCTGAATTTTCCGCTTGTCACTGTACCATCCCTGCACTCATACTGCTTCATTCACTGTCCAACATGGTAGGTAACCAGTGGTGCAGGAGGCAAATAAGCCTCCAGTAGCAAACGCAATCTGTTTATGGTATCCTCTTTAGCGGTGTCTACGATGGAAAAAACCTCGCTACAACCCATCAGTGCGGTCCAGCAGGTGCGCCAGCCTACGGTAGCCATTGTAGGACGTCCGAACGTAGGAAAATCCACCCTGTTCAATCGGGTAGTGGGCAGGCGGGTGGCGATTGTAGAAGATACACCCGGCATTACACGCGACCGCCTGTACGGGGAAGCCGAGTGGCGCGGACGCGCCTTTCAAGTAGTGGATACGGGCGGCGTGTTGCTGGAGAATGAAGACCCGCTTATCACTCAGGTACGCCTTCAGGCGCTGGCGGCGATAGAAGAAGCGGACGTGATCCTGTTCATGGTAGATGCGGTAGAGGGTGTCACTCCTGCCGACGAGGAGCTGGCAGACGTGCTGCGCGCCACCACCAAACCTGTGCTACTGGTGGCGAACAAAGTAGATAACGCGCGCCGCGAGGCAGACGCCGCCGAGTTCTACGCGCTGGGCTGGGAAGAGGTTTTTACCATCTCAGCGGTACATGGGCACGGCGTCGCCGAAGTACTGGACAGGGTGGTGGAGCTGCTCCCGCCCGCGACGGCGCTGGAAGAGGAAGACACCGCTATCAAACTCGCTATTGTGGGCAGACCAAACGTGGGCAAATCCTCGCTGGTAAACGCCATACTTGGCGCGCCGCGCGTGATAGTGAGCGAAATACCCGGTACCACTCGTGATGCGATAGACACACCCTTCGAGCGCGATGGGCAGAAGATGGTGCTGATTGATACCGCAGGCATCCGCCGTCCGGGCAAGGTACAGGGCTCGGTGGAGTACTATAGCGTACTGAGGGCGCAGAAGGCGATACAGCGGTGCGACGTGGCTCTGCTGGTGCTGGACGGCGCGCAGGGTGTGACCGATGGCGATAAGCGCGTAGGCGGCTATGCAGTGGAAGCGGGACGCGCCTGCGTGGTGGTGGTGAACAAGTGGGACCTGATGAAGAACCCCGCCAGCAGAATGCTGATGATGGACTTCACGCGCATCTTCCGCAAGGAGTGTCCGTTCCTGCACTTCGCACCGCTGGTGTTCGCCAGCGCGTTGACAGGCATGGGCATCCCAGCGGTGGTAGATACCGCGCTAGAGGCGGCGGAAGCCCATACGCATCGCATCCCTACCGGTGTGCTCAACCGCCTCATCCACGACGCGGTAGACGCCCGCCCTTACAGCCGGAAGGGTAACATGTTGAAGGTGTATTATGCCACCATGCCTTCCACCAGGCCGCCAACGGTGGTGCTTTTTGTCAACGACCCGGATATCGTGCATTTTTCGTACCTGCGCTATCTGGAAAACGCTCTCCGTCAGAAGTTTCCACTGGAGGGCACACCCATCCGTATCGAAGTTAGAGAGGCGAAAGGTAAGAGGAGTGACGAGTAACATTACTACAGGATGTTAGACATTGCTAAGCGACCGATGGAACAACCCGATAACCCATTACAGTCGTTGACCGACGCGAGGCTGCAAGAGCTGGGCATCCGCGATTTGCAACGCGCACGCACTATCTTTGAAATCCTGCGCGGGTGGGGGCCGCACGCCGAAGCCTTTGACCAGATGCTACCCCACCTGCTGCAAGCGATGAAGCTCTCGCCCGACCCCGATATGGCGTTGAACAACTTCGAACGCTGGCAAGCAAACCTGGCAAACCGTCTGCCGTACTACCGCTTTCTTGCCGAGAATCCAACGGTGCTGGAGATTTTCTTCACCGTATGCGCCACCAGCCAGTTCTTCTCCGAAATACTGATACAGAACCCGGAATACTTCGAATTCTTCTCCGACCCCAGCCTGCGTCGCCGCCCCAAAACCGCTGCACAGCACTACCGGGACATCCGCACGCTGCTACGCACCTGTACCAGTTACGGCATGAAGATAGACGCTTTGCGTCGTTATAAACAGCGTGAGGTGTTGCGCATCGGGGTCATGGATATTCTGGAAGCGCTGGACCTGCCAGAGGTTGCTCGGGCATTCAGCGATTTTGCCGATGCCTGTGTGCAGGTCGCATACGAGATGGCGCACGAGGAACTTGCCCGACGCTACGAGATGACAGGCACGCCCGCGTTCGCGGTTATCGGTATGGGCAAGCTGGGCGGAAGGGAGCTGAACTATTCTTCGGATATCGATCTTATCTTTGTGCACGATGACGAGGTAGGGGTGACCGGCAAAATCAACGGCTCCCAGTACGCCGAACGGCTGGCGCAGGAGATAGTGAACGTGCTTGCGCGCAACACCGAGCGCGGATTCGTGTTTCGGGTTGACCTGCGCCTGCGCCCCGAAGGCAGATACGGTCCGCCCAGCCGTTCGCTGAGTAGTTATCGTCACTACTACGAGAGCTGGGCGGAAACGTGGGAACGGCAGGCGCTGATTAAGGCGCGTTTCGTGGCGGGCGACCCGCGCGTGGGTGAAGCCTTCACCCGCATGGCGGAAGAGTACACTTACCAGAGCTACGTGCCCGCTGAATGGGTGGAGGACATCCGCCACAACAAACGCCGTCTGGAACAGAAAGCCGCGCTTGCCGATGAAACGCACACTAACGTCAAAGTCGGTGAGGGTGGCATACGCGACATCGAGTTCACGGTACAGCTACTGCAGCTGCTGGTCGGCGGTCAACACCCCTCGGTGCGCACAGGCAACACCATAGAAGCCTTACAACGGTTGCGCCGCGAAGGGTTCCTTACCCCCGAAGAGGCTATTATCTTGCGCGAAAGCTATTGCTTCCTGCGTACTGTGGAGCACCGCCTGCAGATACTGTACGAACAACAGACCCAGAAGCTGCCTGCCGACCCGCGACAGCTGGAGCTGCTGGCGAGGCGTATGGGCTTTGAAAACGCAACATACTTCCATGAAAGCTACGACCGCGTGCGTGCGCAGGTGCGCGACATCTTCCTGCGCGTGTTCTACGGCGAGGCGGCTGACCGGGTGATGCAACAGCAAGAAAGCACCCTGCGCGACCTGCTCAACGCCATTGACGACCCCAGAGCGCAAGAACTCATACGCCAGCATCTGGAGCAGAACGGCTTTGACGATCCGGAACGCGCGTTGCGCCTGTTGCAAATCCCATTGATGGGTACCGATGCTGGTTTGGAGGACGCAGAGGGCGCACATCCCGTTGCCCGAGGCGCTGCCAGCCCCGCCATGCGTCACAGTTTCCTGCGTGTCGCGCCCGCGCTCATCACGTATGCTTCACGTAGCTCTTCCCCTGATGACGCTCTGCTGGGCATCGAGACCCTCGCGCTGGCAGTGCCTAATCGGGCGCAGCTGTACACCGCCTTCGCGGAGAGCCCTGAGGTGTTGCGTCGGCTGGCAGAGCTGGCTGGCGCGAGCCCACCCACCATGCGTTTGCTAAGTAACCACCAGGAGCTGCTGGATACCCTTTTCAGCGAGGAGATTATCGAACACGAGCCCAAAGTGCGCGAGCAGATGGTGCAGGAGCTGCGCGCGCGACTGGCGCTACCGGAAAACCTGCGTCCTGTTACGCTGCGAGGCTACCCGGAGCAACAGGCGCAGGCGATCGCTTCCTTCATCCGTCGCGAGCGGCTGCGCATCATCGCACGCGATGTCTGGGGCGAGGCGCGAGGCGCCGATACCGCCAGAGACCTCACCAATCTCACTGAAGCGGTGCTGGAGTGTGTGCTGCAGGTGGCTCAAGCGCACATGATAGAGGCGCATCCTGCGTGGGAAGAGGTTTTGCGCTCGGTGGCGATAATCGGCATGGGCAAGCTGGGCGGATGGGAACTGGGCTACGCCTCCGACGCCGATGTGCTGTTTGTGTTCGAACATCCTGCTTCTGTACCGCACGCCGAAGCGTACGCCGTTACCGCGAAGATGTGTGAAGAGATACTGCACGTTTGCCGACTGGTGCATTCGCAACATGCGCCGCTGGAGGTGGACGCCCGCCTGCGTCCGGAAGGACGTTTTGGAGCTATCGTGCGCACGGTGGACGATTACCGTCAGTACTATCTCACGCGCGGCGAAACGTGGGAACGGCAAGCCTTGATTAAGGCGCGCCCTATCGCGGGCAACTCGGCGGTTGGCGAGGCATGGAGACAGATGGCAGAGGAAGAGGTAGTATACGCGCGTGCATTAAGCGAGGAGGAGCTGGAGTCCATCCGACACATTAAACGCAGGGTGGAACACGAGCGACTGAAGCCGGAACACCGTTGGCGTGACGTGAAACTGGGACACGGTGGGATGGTGGACATCGAGTTTACTGTGCAGACGTGGCAATTGCGTGTGGGGAAGCAACACCGTAGCGTGCGCCACACGAGCACTCTCTCCGCCCTGCACGCTCTGCGTATGGTGGCGATGGTCTCGCCAGCGGATAGCCGCAACGCGGCGGAGGCGTACTCGCTCTGGAGCACGGTGCGTAACGCGCTCACCCTGCGTCACGGACTGCCGCGCGACGTGATACCTGATGACCAGGCGGAACTGAAGGTGCTGGCGCGGACGCTTGGCAGGGAGGACCCGACTCAGATGCTGCAGGAGTTCGAACAGCTGATGCGAGAAGTAAGAGATTGGGTAGAGCGAGACCTGTTTGGAGGGGCGCGCTCCGTCGCGTGCTGAAGGTGTCCTGATGTGGCACGGGCGTCCCGCCCGTGACCCGCGCGCAAGATGCGCGTGCCGCTGGATGGTCGCGTTCCTTCGCGTCCTGT
>JANWYZ010000223.1 GCA_025054895.1 bacterium
GCAATCTCGCACGCGCAAACCGCACCGGAAATACGCGCTGCACTACCGGTGGTGCTGGTATCGGAAGAAAGACCAGTGCCCATGGCCTTTCTGGTGTTGAATCATCAGGAACAGGCGGTTGACGCACGTCTTACCTTCACCTGCGATGGAGGCACGGTGGAACCGGCTTCTCTGGAAGTGCGCGTACCCGCTCGCGAGTGGCAAATTGTCACCGCACAGGTGCTCTTGCCGCTTGATCACGATACCGCCTCCGTACAAGCGCGTTTGGGCGATCGTGTAGCACGTGTCTCCGTTCGACGCGGTATAGACCTGACGCAGAGGGTGTGGAAACGGCTGTATACCCCCCGCGAAGCCCGTTCCGACCCTTCTCTGGCAGATGTCGACCTCGACGACGCAGCATGGGAGCCTTTCGGCGTGCCCAACCTGTGGTTCGACCTGCGTCGCGCGTGGTGCAGGGTACGCTTTACCGTGCCGGAAGCGTGGCGAGACAAGAAGTTGCGTCTTTACGTAGCGGCGATAGATGACAACGATATCACCTTCCTCAACGGACAACAGGTTGGTCGCACAAATGGCTGGGATCTGCCTCGTGATTACCCTCTACCCAGCTCGCTGGTGCGCTACGGCGCGGAGAACGTACTGACGGTGATGGTGGAGAACGTGTACGCAGGGGGAGGGCTGTACAAAGCGCCGCTGGCGATTCTGGTTGGCGACGAACCAATTGCATCTCCAGAGCAACAACCATCTGCAGCTCCGCCGCGTCCGAAACCGTCGCCTGTTGGTAAACCCTTGCCTCTACGCCCGATGACGGTGCGCGACGGGGTGCTGTATTATGCCGACGGCGGCGAGGTGGCTTTGTGGGGAGTAAACTATTACCCCCAAAGCTGGCACCAGTTCGTGAATATGAAACGGTTGGGCGTGGATATGAAGGCGACCATCCGGCAGGACATGGACCACCTGCAGCTGATGGGCGTGCAGATTATCCGCATCCACGTTTTCGACCGAGAAATCGCCGACGCACAGGGCAACCTGGTGGATAACGAACACCTGGACCTGCTGGACTACCTGGTTGCAGAGTGCACGCGACGTGGCATCTACCTGATGTTGACACCCGTCGCGTGGTGGAGTGGGCCGAATGAACGCCCCGATGCCTTCTCTACCAACACCAGCAAGCCGGGCATGATGTTCGTACCCGAAGCCAAACGCGCTACCGCCAACTACCTCCGGCAGTTCCTGAACCACGTCAACCGTTATACCGGGCGGGCATATAAGAATGAGCCGTGTCTGGTGCTGCTGGAGGTGATGAACGAGCCCACATATTTTGTCTATCAAGACCTTTTCGCGCTCAGTTACACCCCGCAAGGCGAGCGCCCGGAAGTGATAGAGCGCGATCGTACCACTTTCCGCAAGCTGTGGCAGGAATGGTGCAGTACAAAAGGACTTGCCGAGTCGCCCGCCTATTTTCCGCTTTTCCGTTATGACCTGATGCGTCAGTACATCCGCGAAATGCTGGAGGCGATACGCTCTACAGGCGCACAGCAACCTGTAGCAATCGCCTTCTTCGGCGCAGCGGACCGGGAGCTGGTTCAGGCAATCGGCGACTCGGCGTGCGACGCTATCACCATCCCTGCCGAGTACCCGGGCGGTTGGGAGCAGGTAAACGATGGGGTAAACTTCTTGCCGCAAGCAGCTCCGATGGAGCTGCCTGTGGAGTTTGCCCATAAGGCGCGTCTGGAGTACGAGTTCGACACGCCAGCGACTAACGTCAGCTGCTACCTGTACCCCGCTCTGGCGGCGCGATTTCGCAGTGGCGAGGTGCAGGTAGCATGTCAGTTTCAGTACGATAGCATCAGCACCGCCCGCTGGAACACCGACTGGCAAGCGCACTGGCTCAACTGGCTGTACACTCCGTCTAAAGTGGTCAGTTTCATGCTGGCAGGTGAGACCTTCCGCCGCCTGCCGCGTGGAATCAAATACGAACGCCCCACAACCGAGCTGGTTCTACCCGACCTGATGGCAACCTCTTTTGCCCGCAACCAGAGTATGCTCCTGACCGAAGATGTGGTGATGTACGCGCGGGGCATCGACGAGTGGCGACCGATTCAGCTGCCGAAGTCGCCCAAACGCATCATCGGTGTGGGCAGTTCGCCATACGTGGAGTATACGGGCAGCGGACTGTACATACTACAGCAGGAGGGCGAGCATACACTTTCGTTAAGACTGAACCCGGACGCGGCGCTGGTGGGCAACAGCCTGCGAGGTAGCTTTTCGGCGCCGGTAGCAGAGACCACACAACAGCCACATCTGCTGAAGATCAAAATACCGGGGTGGCAGAACGCCCACTGTTTCGCGAAGGACAGCGCTGTCCCATTGCCCAAAGTGATGGGAGGATGGCTATTGACGCCAGGGCAATACGTGATAAAACGGACCCGGTAGCTTTCGACGCAGATGAGCATTCTCGACAAGCACGTTATCATCGGAACGGCGGGACATGTGGACCACGGCAAGTCCACGCTGATTACCGCTCTCACTGGAACCAACCCCGACCGTCTGAAAGAGGAGCAGGAGCGCGGGATGACCATTGACCTCGGCTTCGCCGCGCTAACCTTGCCCAATGGACAGATGGTTGGTATCGTAGACGTACCCGGGCATGAACGGTTCCTGAAAAACATGCTGGCAGGCGCGGGCGGAGTAGACGTGGTACTTCTTGTTATCGCCGCCGACGAGGGCATCATGCCACAGACTCGCGAGCATCTGGACATCCTGCGCCTGCTGGATGTGAAGTCGGGTGTGGTTGCGCTGACCAAAAGTGACATAGTGGACGCTGAGTGGTTGCAGCTGGTTACCGATGAAGTTCGTGCGTTCCTGCAGGGCACGCCGCTGGAGCACGCACCGATCGTCGCGGTGTCGGCGGTAACAGGGCAGGGTTTGCAGCAGTTACTGGCGGCTTTGCAAGAGGCGGTAGCGCACGTGCCCAATCGCGAAGTAAATGCGCCCTTCCGCTTGCCTATCGATCGCGTGTTCACCCTGGCGGGAGCGGGCACGGTGGTCACGGGCACACTGGTAAGCGGGCAGGTGCGCGTGGGCGACCCAGTAGAGATACTACCGCCTGGTTTGCAATCGAGGGCGAGGCAGATACAGGTACATGGGCGCAAGGTGGAAACAGCCGTTGCAGGCAGCCGTGTTGCAGTCAACTTGCCGGGCGTGGAGAAAGAGCAACTGGCGCGGGGGATGGTGTGCGCGCCGCCGGGAGTGTTTCAACCGACACGGGCGTTTGACGCACAGCTGAGCCTGCTGCCAGGCGCGGCGAAAGGGTTGGCGCATCGTGCACGTATACGGCTGTACCTGGGCACAGCCGAGGTCATCGGGCGAGTTTCTCTGCTGGATAGCGAGCAACTGGAACCGGGGCAGCAGGGATTTGTGCAACTACGCCTCGATAAGCCCCTGGTTGCTGCCCGTGGCGACCGCTTCGTCATCCGTACCTACTCGCCCATGCTCACCATCGGCGGCGGCATCGTGCTGGAGCCTCACGCGCCCCGTCACAGGCGGTTCGACCCACCTGTCGTCGCTCGCCTGCAATCGCTGCTGAGAGGCAACCCTGAGCAGAAGGTACTGGCAATCTTAGCGCAATCGCCTGGCGGTATGGATGAAGCAGAACTTGCTCGCCGCGCTGAAATGGACCCAGCTAACCTGGCGGCTATCCTGAGCCAGCTGGCGTCACAGCAACAAGCGGTACACATTGGCGAGGTGTGGTTCGCCCGCAACGTGTGGGACGACCTGCGCCGCCGAGCGGAAAGTGCGCTACGGCATTACCATCAGCAGAACCCTCTACGCGCTGGTATGCCCCGTGAGGAACTCCGTTCGACGCTCGGCGGGCGGTTACCGGCTCGCTTGTTCGAGGCGGTGCTGATGCGCTGGCAGCAGGAGGGCGTTATCGTCCTGCAGGGTACACTGGTGCGGCTGGCAGGTTTTGCGGTGCGCCTGAACGAGCGCCAGCAACGACTGGCTCAGCGTGTGGAGCAGATACTTCGCGAGGCGGGAGTCACCCCTCCACCGCTGGAGGTCATTTGCCAGCAAGCGGGCGCGCCTCCCGACGCAGTGCGGGCAATGATACAGGTGTTGTTAGAGCAAGGAACGCTGGTGAGACTGGAGGGTGACCTGTTCTTCCATCGCGAGACAATAAACCAGTTAGCCGAGCTGGTGCGGCGTACTATTCAGGAGAAAGGCTCCTTGAGCGTTGGGGAGTTCCGCGACCTCACCGGTTCCAGCCGGAAGTTCGCCGTACCGTTGCTGGAGTACTTTGACAGCGTCCGCCTGACAAGACGGGTGGGCGATGTGCGGGTGCTGGTCGGGTAGGTTCACAGCAGATCCTCAGAGCCGCCTTCTTCGTCCCCCTCCTCAACGCCTGCGCCAGCCGTCCTCTTTTCCTCTTCGGCGAGTATCTCATCGAATTCGTCCGTGAAGTCCTCTCCCAGCTCTTTGCCCATCTCTTTTACCCAGCGTCGCATGGTTTTCGGGTCTTCCGGATCGCCGATTTTGTCCGGGTCGAGCATATCGTCCACCAGGTCATCCTCGTTGCGCAAACGGGCAAAGCGCGAAATGAGGCGCGTCGCTTCCGTGCTACCACAACGCGGGCACTGCAACGGATCGTCCTCCGCAATCACTCCTACAAGCACGCTAAACCGCTTCCGGCAGGCATTGCAACGATATTCGTAGATGGGCATAAAGCGTTCTCACCTCCGGACAGAGTTTACAGGCTCCATCTTAAATACGCAAACCACGCACCATCTGTATTTAGGCAATGCCCATAACCAAAACCTGCTGAAGCCCGCCGGAGGTGTGCTGCGATGACACCGCGAGAGCGTGTGTTGAAGGCGCTGCGCCGCGAGGAGCCGGACCGCGTGCCCATCCATGACGGCTTGTGGGGAGAGACCGTTCGCCGATGGCAGCGCGAGGGATTGCCTGCCGAAATCCCTGTGGAGGATTATTTCGGCTACGAGATAGCACGATGACCCCGACTGGTTCCGCGATATGGTGCAGACCCACGCCTTGCTCGTGCTGGAGATGGCGAAGATGATTTTCGAATCGGGTTATCCGTGCGACGCCGCCTTCCTGT
>JANWYZ010000224.1 GCA_025054895.1 bacterium
GGGTAAGCGGACAGTATCCACCCGCAGGTTAACCACCCGCCCCTCAAACACCCTTTCTGAATAGATTATCCTTTCCTGCAACCGTCTCATCCTACCTGTTTCACTGTTTCGGGTAGTACAGACAATTCTGCGGCGTGTGCGCCGGCAGCAGCGGCGGCGAGGAAGTATTCACGGTCTTCCAGCACGGTGCGCCCCATCGTGGTAACATGGATACGGTGCTTTCGCAGCACATCCAGCGCCGCCGAACCGTCGAGCACGCGCACCAGATGCTTTGCAGCGATGCCGTGTTCCTCCAGTTGCCCCAGCACCTCCCACAGGCGAGGAGGGTTCAGCTCGGGCACCGGCACATGGCAACGTACTAACGCCACCTGACTCAATACAGTAAGCGTATGATGGCTCACCCGATAGTGGCGCGGACGAGGGTCTGCAAAGCTGATACGCAGGCAAGCAATAGGTATCCCTCCCAACGACGCCGCGGCGTTCAGGGCAATGCCCTGATCGATACCTGAAAAACCAAAAGCGGTCGCTGTGCCGGTATTGCCCACGCCCTGTGCCACAATAGCCACGTTCGCTCCCATCACGTGTCTCGCGGCGAGCAGCCCGCTGAAAACGTTGACCGCCTCCAGGTCGCCACCGTATGCTTGACCGACGGTGATTACGCCGTGTATCAACCCGGCTTCGCTTAACTCGGGTACCAGTCGGCTGACCCCCAGCGCGAGAGACGCCGAATCCGTCATCACATATACCACGCGGCACCTTCCCTCTGTGTAGTGGTAGAGTGCCGCAGCGACAGGCGCAATCTGGCTATGTAATCCGCAGCAAACAACCGGCATCCCCTCCAGTGAAGAGGCTTGTTGCATCGTCTCATGATGGGGCGAGGCAGGCTCCTCCACCGCGAGCACCGTATGCTGCAACGGCGTATAGCGCAGGCGCACGATGTGTCCGTCCATTGGGGTGGGATCTAACGGGCGGGTGAGGTTATGTATCACGAAGTCGTATCCACCAGAGCCAAGGTCCAGCTCGGTAGCGGTGGTGTTCAACACTACGGCATCGCCTATATCGGCAACGCCCGTCAGGTTGATATGGTTCAGTGCGAGATGCACCTCGTCGCCGCTCTGTACGACCACTTCCTGCACTCCTGCGCGCGTTTGACGTATCTCTGTAACTGTACCAATTGCTTTGGAAATCATTGGCTCCTCCCACTCCTCCCCCCGTATGGGACGCGCCCTATTATAGCAACTTTGAAAGGACGAAACAAGCTATCCACGCCGTCCGCGCAGGAGTGGGTAATACACATGGGAGTGTAAAGAATGCGGCGGTTGCCAGAGAACTACACGTGGCTCCGGTTGAGGTTCAACACTTTCTGCCACGCCTTTTCGGCAACCTCTTTACCCTGCTTCACACAGTCGGGCACTCCTACGCCGCGGTAGGCAGAGCCTGCCAGCAGAATCGACGGGTATGCGGAGAGCGCGGATTCTACCCTTTGCAGCCGCGACAGATGCCCTACCTCATATTGAGGCATCGCCTTCAGCCAGCGATTGACCCATGTCATGACTGGCTCGTCGCGGATTCCCAGCAGGGGTTGTAGAGCTTCATGCGCCGCCCTTACAAGCAGGTCGTCCCATCCTTGCTCCACAATCTGATCTGCGCCTGCATAGCCGATGAACACCCGCAGCAGCACACTGCCATCGGGCGCGCGCCCCTCCCACTTGCTGGAGGACCACGTGCAGCCGGTTACAGGCAAAGGCTCCGTACGCGGCACAAGAAAACCGCTGCCGTCCAGAGGATGTTCCACCCCTTCCCTACGATAGGCAAGCGACACGACGGCAGTAGACGCATAAGGGATTTGGCGCAGCAAGTGTGCGGCGTCTGGGGCAATGGATTGTAACCATTCCGCGGTCGTGTAGGACGGGGTGGTGAATATAACAACGTCCGCACGCAGGGGTTCACCGTGCTGAAGGTGGATGCTTGTCGAGCCGTCGGGAAGGGGAGTGGCTCCGGTCACCTTTGTAGACAGCCAGATGTCCACCTCTTTAAGATTGCGTGCCAGCCGTTCTACCAGACTGCCCATACCATAGCGCAGTGCCACGAAGGGCGAAGCGTCGCGCTGACCTTTGACCGGCTGTCGCTGACGGCGAAGATGCCTCAGCCCGCGTGTAATGCTGCCATGCTTGCGCTCCATCTCCCAGTACATCGGGTATACCGCCGCCATGCTCAGGCGGTCGGGGTGTCCTGCATGCACACCAGCCATAAGAGGCTCCGCGAACTTGAGAGCAAACTCCTTGCCAAACCGTCGGCGCATGAACGAACCCAGCGACTCGTCGTCCGCCTCCTTTTGCGCCGGGACGAAACCTTCCACACTGGCTCGCAGCTTGCCCCACAGTGAGATGAAGGTGGTTCTCCACAACGCTTGCGGACGGGACGGAACCAGCGACACCAGCTCGTGAGGCACGGGATGCAGCTTGCCCTTGATGAGCATATAGAATTTGCGGGCGGACGGAGAGATGATTTCCTCCTCCATGCCCAACTCGCGACACAGCTGAACCGCCCAGGGCTTTTGCGCGAGGAAGGAGTCGGGACCAGTATCGATCAGGAAACCTTCCTGATACACCGTGCCGACCTTTCCACCCAGATGGTGCTGCGCCTCTATCAGCGTGATGTGCAAAGGCGTGCCTGCCTGTCGTCGGAGACGTTGCAGATAGTACGCCGCCGCCAGCCCAGTGATGCCTCCGCCTACGATGACGATGTGGGGAGTACTCATTGTGCTTAACCTGATGGCTCGACGCGAGCCTTACCGTCCAGATGAACCGTATCAATCAATACCTGCACATTCTCCACAGGCGTTCCGGGCAACACGCCGTGTCCCAAATTGAAAATATGCCCGGCTCGTCCGCCAGCCCGCCGTAGCACATCTCTTGCCTCCGCGCACACAGTGTCTGACGAAGCCATCATCACCGCCGGGTCCAGGTTGCCCTGTATCGCGCAGTCTCCAATCCTCCGCCACGCCTCGTCCAGAGGCACGCGCCAGTCCACGCCGATGACATCCGCGCCGGTTTCTCGCATCGCCTCCAGCAACGACGCCGTGCCCGTACCGAAGTAGATGATAGGTGCGCCCAACGGCTTCAGCTCGCTCACAATCCGTTGCATCACCGGCAGAATGTGACGCCGATAGACAACAGGGCTTACTACGCCTACCCAGCTATCGAACAGCTGTACCGCCTGCGCTCCCGCCTCGATTTGCGCCTTCAAGAAACATACCACATTCTCCGCCAGAACAGAAAGCAGGCTATTCCACAACTCCGGCTGGCTGTACATCAGCGCACGTACGTGGCTATAATCCCGCGAAGGACCACCCTCCACCAGATACGCCGCCAGTGTGAAAGGAGCGCCCGCGAAACCGATAAGCGGAACTTTCAGCTCCTGGCGCAACATGCGGATGCTCTCCGCCACAAAAGGCAGATCGTTATTCGGCTCCATCACGCGCAGAGCGTATATATCCTCAGCCGTTCGCAACGGGTGGGTGATTACCGGACCGAGGTTCTCTTTGAGCGTAAAGAGCACTCCCATCGCCAGAAAAGGGATGGTGAGGTCGGAAAAGAGTATCGCTGCGTCCAGATCGAACCGCTTGAGGGGCATGAGCGTCACCCTCACCGCCAGTTCGGGGTTAGTACACAGCTCCAGCATCGAGTGCTTTTGCCGCAGCTCGCGGTACTCAGGCAAATAGCGTCCGGCTTGCCGCATGAGCCATATCGGAGTAGCGTCCACCCGCTCACGACGACATGCACGCAGGAATCGGTCGTTGAAATGTTTACTCATGCCGCTAACGCCTCTTTCAGCGCGGCGTGGAAAGCCTTCGCTGTACGCTCGATGTGTGATTCGGTATGCGCTGCGCTCACAAACCACGCCTCCAGCGCAGAAGGCGGCAGGAACACTCCTCGCCTGAGCAGGGCGTGGAACAGCCGGGCATACAGCTGGCGGTCGGTGCTGAAGGCAGACGTGCTATCCGTAACTGCGTTTTCGGTGAAGAAAACATTGAGCATAGACCCCACACGGTTCACCTGTACGGGCACGCCCAGCTTGTGCGCGCACTCGGTAATCGCTTGCTGCAGAGTGGAAGCGCGTTCATCCAGCTGTGCGTATACTTGCTCGTGTAGTTCCTGCAGAGTAGCGAGTCCTGCCGCCATCGCCAATGGGTTCCCCGATAGCGTTCCTGCCTGATACACTGGTCCCAGAGGAGCCACCATTTGCATCAGGTCACGCCTGCCCCCGTATGCGCCCACGGGAAGCCCGCCGCCAATAATCTTGCCCATACACACGAGGTCCGGCAGGACGCTGTACAAACCTGCTGCGCCTTGCCGTGACACCCGGAAGCCAGTGATGACCTCATCGAATATCAACAATGCACCGTAACGGCTGGTCAGGTCGCGCAGGGTGTGCAGGAAGCCCGCAGCAGGGGGAACTACACCCATGTTGCCCGCTATCGGTTCCACGATTACAGCGGCAATCTGTTCGCCTGCTTCGCGGAATAGTTCCTCCACCGCTTCGGTATGGTTGTAGGGGGCAATGAGCGTGTGCTGAGTCATCTCGGCGGGTACGCCCGCGCTATCAGGCAGGGCGAAAGTAGCGATACCGGAGCCTGCCTTCGCCAGCAGATGGTCAGCATGTCCGTGGTAGTTGCCTTCAAACTTGAGCACTTTGGGGCGTCCTGTGGCAGCGCGAGCCAGCCGTATCGCGCTCATCGTAGCCTCTGTGCCCGAGTTGACAAAGCGTAGCATCTCCACCCAGGGCGTCGCCCGAACAATCTCTTCCGCCAGCAGGATTTCGCCTTCATGTGGAGCGCCATAGCTGGTTCCCTTCGCCGCCGCTTCACGGATGGCTTCAACCACTGCGGGGTGGCTGTGTCCCAGAATCAGCGCACCCCAGGAACAAACGTAATCGATGTAACGGTTGCCGTCGGCATCGGTCAGCACTGCGCCCTTTGCAGACTGGACGTAAAAGGGAGCGCCCCCTACCGCACGAAACGCCCGCACGGGACTGTTGACTCCGGCGGGCATGAGTTGTTGTGCGCGAATATAAAGCTGATATGATGTTTCGTGAGCCATCTCCTCTTCAT
>JANWYZ010000225.1 GCA_025054895.1 bacterium
CGAAAAAGACGCTACCGATTCAACAGCGTGCCCACGTAACGCATCACCTCGCTGGCACACACGGGGCAATAGCCGTGCTCGCTGCACAATCGGTCTACCACCTCGTTCATCTTCTTGATCTGCTCTTCGTTGGGCGTAGTGACGGAGGTGGTAATCTTCACCACGTCCTTGAGGTCGGCGAAGAGCTTGCGCTCGATGGCTTCTTTGAGGCGTTCATCGCTGTTGACATCGAAGCGCACGTTGCGTCGCGCCAGCGAGGCAACAGAACGCAAAATGCCCTCGCGGAACTCGCGTTTGGCGTTTTCGGAGATGCCAATTTGCTCTTCGACAGAGCGCATCAGCTTCTCGTCGGGCTCCATGTCCTCGCCGGTGATGGGATCTTTCACCTTCGTGCGGTTGCAGTAGGCGTCCACGTTGTCCAGGTAGTTGTCCAGCAGGGTCTGCGCCGCTTTCTCGTAGGAGAAGACAAACGCTCGCTGGATTTCCTTTTTGGCGAGTTCGTCGTACTCCTTACGCACCTCATCGATGAGCCCCAGCAGCTTGCGTTTTTCTTCCTCATTGCTGGTGTATTCGGCGAGCCCGTCGCGCAGGCTGCGCAGCACGTCGATAGGTGTAATGCACGACTTGCCGCTGCGGGCAATCGCGCTGGAGATTCGGTTGATGATAAAGCGTGGCGAGACGCCCTGCATACCTTCGTCGGCGTACTCCTCCTGCAGCTCCTTCACGTGTCGCTGGTCCCAGTCGCCCACCTGCTTTTCGCCATCGTACAGCTTCATCTTGGTCATCAGGCTCAAACCGCTCTTCTTAGATGGCTTCAGGCGGCTGAGCACGGCGAACATGCTTGCCACGCGCAGGGCGTGCGGCGCGATATGCACCTTCTTCAGGTCGACGCCGTCCTCTTGCACCTCGCTCTGGGCGATGAGCTTCTCGTAGATACGTACTTCGTCGCTGACGCGCAGATTGTAGGGTACTTTGACTACGAAGATGCGGTCAATCATCGCCTCGTTCTCTTTGTTAGAGAAGTAGGCGTTGTACTCATACTCATTCGTGTGAGCAACGACAACGAGGTCGCAGTAGATGAGTGCGAATCGGGAGGCTTTAATCATCTGCTCGCCTGCAACCGTATTGAGTTCATACAGGAAACGCTTATCCGCCTTGAGCATCTCGATGAATTCCATAATACCCCGGTTGGCGATATTGAGCTCGCCATCGAAGTTGTACACACGCGGGTCGCTCTCCACGCCGATCTCGGTCAGCATCTGCAGGTTTACACTGCCCGTCAGTTCCGAAACGTCCTGCGACTTGGGGTCAGATGGCTTGAAGGTACCGATGCCGATACGGTTGCGCTCGGAGAAGACAATGCGTTCCACAGGCACCTGGTCGATTTTGCCGTGAAACTCTTCTTTGAGCCGCCAGCGGCACACCGGACACAGGTCACCCTCGATGTAGATGCCGAACTGGCGACGGAAATCCTGGCGCAGGTCCTCCGGGATAAGATGCAGGGGTTCCTCATGCATCGGACAGCCCTTGATGGCATACACCGCGCCTTGCTCGGTACGCGAGTAGCGTTCCAGCCCACGCTTGAGCATGGTGACAAGGGTCGATTTGCCACCGCCGACAGGTCCCACCAGCATGAGGATGCGCTTGCGCACGTCCAATCTTCGAGCAGCGGGCGCGAAGTACTCCTCCACGATTTGCTGCAGGGTCTTGTCCAGCCCGAAGATTTCGGAGCGGAAGAAACGATACTGTTTGGGACGTCCTTCGGGTTCATCTACCCCGGCAGCCAGTATCATGTCGTACACGCGGGCGTGCGCCAGGTCTGCCACCTGCGGATTGCTGGTGACAATCTCGAGGTAGTCGGCGAAAGTGCCTTCCCAATGTAGCGACTGCTCGCTCTGGCGCAGTTCCTCCGCCTGTCTGAGGAACTCGGATGGTTTCATGTTGTCCCGTCTCCTTCCTGCTGTGGATTGCCAGTAAAAGTAATGCGCCTCGTGCTGCAGCGGTTACACACGAGGCGCTGGCGAGACGGGCAAACAAGGTTCAGCTGTCGGGAGGCTTTCCCTCCCTTAGAACGCCCTCAGCGCCTGCAGGTGTTCCTTCTGCAGCACCGATAAGGTCAACTGGCTCCTTCAGTGTATCTCCTGTGTCGTTCAATGTTTTTCTCCAACAACCTTTCGTTGCACAACGTTCCGTCTAATAGACTGCCTGAAGGCTGTGAAGGTTCCCATTTCGAAGTAGCAAAAACAGCAGCAGTCACCCCTGCGGGCAGTAAGATTATACCTGCTTTTTATCCTATCTTAGTTATCGGTGCAAGCGTTGTCAAGAGCTCAGGACATTTTCTGGTAAAAGTGCGGAACGAGCACGCCCGGACGTATGAACCGGTGGCACGCGCATCCTGCGCGTGATACAACGGGCAAGATGCCCGTGCCACATTCAAACCTTACACGCGCCTGCTTAGCCGCCGCGTGGAATGTGGTGGTGCGGTGCTTGCACTGCCTGTGCAGTGGTTTGAACCGTCGTGGCGTGTGTGTCCGCTGCGCGGTGCACCTCAGCCTCCCCCAGCTTCTCTGCAATCTCCTCCGGACGGTCGGCGATGCGCATCATCTCGTCCTTGTCGATAACCCCTTTGCGGTAGAGCGATAGCAGGAACGAGTCCAGCGTGCACATGCCCCACTGTTGCCCCGTCTGGATAGCGGAGTAGATACTGTAGGTCTTGTGGTCGCGGATCATGTGCTGGATAGCAGGCGTGCAAATCATCACTTCAAACGCCGCAACGCGCCCAGGGCGGTCGATGCGCGGCAATAGTTGCTGCGAAATCACCGCTACCAGGTTCGTGGAGAGCTGCACGCGGATTTGCTCCTGCTGGTCCAGCGGGAACACGTCGGTGATGCGGTCTACCGTCTTCGCCGCGCCAGTAGTATGTAGTGTGGAGAAGACCAGGTGTCCCGTTTCGGCTGCAGTAATCGCTGCCTGAATGGTACGCAGGTCGCGCATTTCACCCACCAGAATAACGTCCGGGTCCTCACGCAGAGCACGCACCACACCATCGGCAAAGGTCGGTACGTCCACCCCTACCTCGCGTTGGGAAATGATGGACTTCTTGGGCGCGTGATAGTATTCAATCGGGTCCTCGATGGTGATGATATGGCAATCGCGATGGGTATTGATCCAGTCGATCATCGTTGCCAGCGTAGTGGTTTTACCCGAACCGGTGGGACCGGTAATCAGGATCAGCCCGCGGGGCTCGTACAACAGGTCAATGACCTCGCGCCCCAAACCCAATTCCTCGAAGCTGAGCATCTTGTAAGGAATCAGACGCAGGTTCATTGCCAGAGTATTCTTCTGCCAGTACGCCGCCACGCGGAAACGAGCCTTGTTCTGGTGTGAGTAACCGAAGTCGGTGCTGCGGTCGGTTTGCAGCTCTTCCCAGTTGCGGTCCGGGCATATTGAACGCACCAGCCGCTCGGTGTCCGCGGGGGTCAATACCTCATACTCCTGCAGACGGTATAACCGGCTATAAATGCGCAGTACCGGTCGCTCGCCGGCGATCAGGTGGATATCGGAAGCGTCCCTCTCGTACGCCAGGTCCATAAGCCGTTCGATGGTAACCATACCAACACCCTCCTCCTTGCTTTTGTCCCATTGACGGGGCGGAATAAAGTGCGACTACGATAACATTTCCAGTTCGGGTGTGCTTCTTCCCCCCCGATATCGCAAATCGCGCTGGGAAAGACACACCTGTATACACTATAAGGCGAATGCTCGCAGTTGTCAAGCCATTTGCAAAACTGTTTGTGGGCAACTCTTGACTTTTCCCTGTGTGTTCCACCTGGGAAGAAACATCTCCATCGGACAGGTGAATGCAAAGGGGAGTGTAGGAGCGGGCGCAGTCTGCCCAGAAAGATTTTATTTGCTCCCTTCTCAGGAGGCTGAAAGCGATGGTGAACTCAGGGGCGATCAAGGGAATGGCTCTGGCGATGTGCTTGACGATTGCCTCGCTTGTGTGGGCAAATGAGCAGCGCTACGACGATTTCAATGAGACCAGCCTGAACTCAAACGAGTGGAAACTGTCCTCTGAACTGGATCAGTGGTCAATTGTTCGTGTGCGGGATGGGCATTTAGAAGTTTTCGGCAACGGCAAGTGGCGCGGTGTGCAGAGCGCTACTCTTTGGCATCTACCGAAGGAAGGACAAGACGGGACCTTGACCGTCACTTTCAAGATTCGCCCGTTCTTCCACACCGTCGGTGGAAACCCGCTGCACGTCTTTGACTCTTCGGTCGGGCTGGTTGAGGAGTCCGAGAGCGGACAGCGAAGGGATTTCGGCTTTTTGCTCACCTGGCACGAATTCAGTGAAGGCGGAAAGTATAAGGTGAAAGCTGGAGGAGATTGGATTCAAACGGAACAACCCTTCACAGACAGCACAAGAGATTACGACTTCGTTCGGATTCGCCTCGGGCGCAGGGAGGAGGGGACTTTTTGCTCTCTGGGATTTTCCCAAAACGGGAAGGATTGGCTGACGCTCTATGATGGTGATGCTGACTTGCCAGAAGCGGTTCGTGTCTCTATTTCGTCGTGTTGGGGTGCTCTCGCCGTTGACTTTGTGCACGTAGAAGTAGAAGGCAACGTTCACGAGGGGGCAGAGCCAGTGGAGAAGCCGAAGCCGAAAGCGAAGATGCTGCCTTTCGTTTACGCCGTTGAGGTTCCCAAAGGCATGACGCCGAAACTGGATGGGCGATTGGACGATGCGATTTGGGACAAGGCGCACAAGGTCACGTTGAATTATCTTCTGGGAAAGCAAAAACCGCCAACTCAATTGACGAATGCCTCGGTCGCTTACGACAGTAGAAACCTTTACATCGCTCTTGAGTGCTACGAAGACAGGATGGACTTGCTTCGCGTCGCTCACAAAGACCCCTCCGGTCCCGTTTGGCAGGACGATTGCGTTGAAGTCTTTATCCAGCCTGAACCGCAAGGTCAGTGGTTTTACTACTTCCATGCCGTTGTGAACCCGCTGGGAGTGGGCTGGGATGATTACGGCTATCATCAGAAGTG
>JANWYZ010000226.1 GCA_025054895.1 bacterium
CTCGGTTTCGTGCTCCTCTGCGCTCTGGGCTTGGCTGTGCGGCTCCGTTTCTTCTTCGAAGGTATACATGTACATCCACCGTCCGTCGGGCTTGACAACTTTTTGCTTCTTCATGCGAAACCGTTTCATTCCGCCCTGTGCCCCCGTTTTGCCAGAACGATAGCGCCGTAGACGCCCGCGCGATGACCAAGTTCCGCTGGCTTCACAGGCGGCGGCGGCACAATCTTCAGCATCTGCGCCAGCTTCTCGCGCAGTGGGGCGAACAGCGTCTCGCCTCGTTTAATCATGCCGCCTGCCAGCACGAACACTTCCGGGCATACCAGCGTGGTGACGTTGGTAATGCCCCACGCGAGGTATCCTGCTATCTCCGCCCAGAACGCCGGGTCGTCGATATCCTCTGGCTCTTTACCCGTGCGCGCCTCTATCGCTGTCGCCGAGGCGTACGCCTCCAAACAGCCTCTTGCACCGCATCCGCAAAGTGGTCCCTCGGGGTTGAGCACCTGGTGTCCGCCCTCCACGTCCAGCTTGCCGTGGTAGATAAGACCGTCCATCACCACAAAGTAGCCGATGCCCGTGCCCAGCGTAAAGCCGGCAACGATGCGGTAATCTCGCCCCGCTCCCAGCACTGCCTCCGCCAGTCCGGCAACGTTGGCGTCGTTATCTACGTATACCGGGCAGCCCAAAGCCTCGCCTAATTCAGGGTACGATACGTTCTTCCAGGGGATGTTTGGCGTCCAGTGGAGAAAACCGGTGCGCCAGTCTATCGGTCCCGGCGTGCCAATGCCCAGCCCCTTCGGTTTGCCGTCCACCAGTTCGGTAGCTGCCGACAGCATCTGCGCGCGAGCATCGGCGTAATCGGGAGGTGTTTCGATGTCGCGGGTAACCAGCTCCCCGTTGCGGATGGTTCCGACCTTAATGGACTGCCCACCGATGTCTATACCCACGTAGCCTTCGTACTCTGTCAGGCTCATGTTTGCCTCCGTTTATCCAAGCAATCTGCTATTTCACCCTGGCGATTCGCGCCTGTACGTCCTGCGCAAAGCGGTCGATGAAGCCCTGCACGTACTGCCCCACGTCCAGCAAGGAGTCCTTAATCAACGGCGTCAGGTCTATCGCGTAGATGAGGCTGGTGGACACGTCTACGCCATGCGACTCGGCGTATGTAGCGTGCGCCCGCCTCCGTCCCATCGTGGCGAGGTCGTATCGCTTGCCGCCGCAGATTTGCGAGTCGAACACCCCAAGCAGCGCAGCCGCCAGGTTCTCGTGCGCCGACACATCCATCGCCACCTTGTCGCTATCTACCACCCAGTCCAGGTCGCGCCACACCTCACAGCCCAGCACCTGCTGTGGCTTGGCATCCTCAGGCAGTTCGCGCAGGGCAGCGATCACGCGCAGGGTCACCGCGATATGCGTGTCGTGTTTGTCTGCCAGATTGTGTGTATACACTATCTGCGGTCGCGCGGCGAGGAACACCTGCTTGAGGTCTTCCTTCACCGCCGGATTGCTGCCGTCTTTGGTTGCCGCGCTGGAGTAGTCGAGGAAAACCTGTGCTCCATATTCGCCGACTACCGCCGCCTTTTTCTGCTCCTTGCGGCGTACCACCTGCATCATTTCATCTGTGTAGTCCTTATAGAGGTCGTCGCGGGGGCTGCCCGCGCCGTTGGTCACACACACGCCACAAAACCACCTGTCATCTCGCTGGAAGCATTCCAGAATGCCCCGGTACGCCATGATTTCGAGGTCGTCCTGATGCGCTCCCACCGCCAGATGGGTGGTGCGCGCCAGCGCCTGTTCTACCGGAGTACCGTCGGGAACGAAAATCTCTGCGCCAGGGTTATGTAGTTGCATCGGTTTAACCCTCCTTCTGCTCCATCTTAATTTCAGGCAAGCTTGCCGCTGCGATCGATTGACCCACGCGCCTCGCCTTTTCGTCGGGCAAGTTCACGCTGATTCGCGCTGCCAGTTCGGGGAACTCGGTCTGAAGCACCTCGTTCGCCTTGTCCAGAATGATGTGCCCGCCTTCACCCGATGTCACGCGCCCCAGCACCAGCACATGTTGCAGGTCGTAGAAGTCGGCGTAGTGCGCGATGCCATAGCCTAGGTACACGCCGATGGTCTCGTATACCGCCCGTGTGCGCGGGTCGCCACTCGCGTGCAGTTCCTGGAAGCTCTTCAGTCGCTCTGCCAGCCCGAGGCTTTCGTCCAGCTGGATGCCCGCTACTGGAGCCAGCCGGAAAATCGCCTGCTGCGAGAAATACAGCGCGCCAACGCCCTTATCGCCAGACCATTCATCGACCGGCGCATCGGCAGCGTAATCCACCGGCGCGAAAGCCAGCTCGTTCAGCCAGTTGGTGATGTTGCCTTCAGGTGTGACGTAGCCCGCCGCCTCGCTGGATCCCATTGCCACCCCAAGAATAGCGTTGACACCAAGGCTCATCGAGCCTGCCAGCGCGGTTACCTCACCGTCGTTGGCTACCTCCAGCGGCACGCCCCACTCCTTTTGCACGCGCAGGAAAATGTCTTTCGCCCTCGCGTTGAACACGTCTCGGGGCACGCCGCGGAAAAGCGACGCCACCATCACGCGGTTGTTTATCCACACGCCCGCCGAGCTCACACCGATAGCGTCTACACGCGGCATCCTTGCCGCCGCCCTGTGTAAAGCGGACATAATCTCGTGGTAGTGGTAGCTGGGGTCGGTTTGTGGGCGCGGGTCCCAAACCACCTCTTCGCTGAACACATCCTTGCCATCGATCACGGCGGAGACCTTGCGGTCGCTGGCGCCCAGGTCCAGACCGATTCGGCATCCGTCCAGATGCCTGCCCAGCGCTTTCGCCATCTCGTGCGCGGGCGGAACCTTGTCGGCTTCTGTAATAACTATCTCGAAGGGGCGTTCGTACACGGTCTCGCCCATAAAGTCATAGTCGAACGCCCTCTCCCCATCCGGCGAGTACACCTGCTGGATGTACTCACCGATTTGAGGGGGACCACCCAGATACACCTTGTACCCGCCCTTTTGCCACAGCAGGAACTTCAGGATGCGCTCGACGTACTGCAGATTCTGCTCGAAGTCCGCCGAACCGGGCGCAAACACCTCCGTGCGATACACCGAACGGGTGCCGTCGGCGCGTTCTACGCCTATTGCCATGGGCGCGCCCTGTCCAGAGGCTTTTACCTTCGCGCGAAACGCCCGGTTCGCCAGCACAGCAGGGCGGAATGACTCGTCCAGTGGAGGCGTCACACGAGGCTTCACCAGCTCCATGCTTTACCCTTCCCCTTTCCATCTTTCTCCGTTTTGACGGTACAGATTCGATATGGACAGCGATTATCCTGCCATCCGCACGGGATATCCGCACTTTCGAACTCCCCATGGTGCAGGTAATCCTCCTCTCCGTGTACAAAAAGCTCGTAACCAACATGCTGCGCCGGAGGTTGCGCCTTGAGTTTCTCTGCAGTGACCGCTATAGTGCTGGCAGGGGGGCAAAGCAAACCCGATCTGCTTGCTATTACCGGTGCGCCAAACCGCGCTCTATTGCAGGTGGATGGCGAAACCCTGCTTGCCAGGGTGGTTCGCGCCTTGCGGGAGAGCGGCGCGGTAGGGCGAATTATCGCTGTAGGCAATCTCGCCCCTGTGGAAGGCTGTATTGTGCTACCCGACACGGGCGACTTTGTGGAGAATGTGTTGCAGGCAGCCGCGCTGGTTGAAGAGGATGGGTATATCCTGTACGCTACGGCGGACACCCCGTTTCTCACACCGCAGGCGGTGGCAGATTTCGTCAGCCGGGCGTCGCTATCTCAAGCGGATATGTACTACCCGATTATCCCGCTGGAGCTGTGCCAGCGAAGGTTTCCCAACATGCCTCGTACTGCGCTGAGCCTGCGCGAGGGCACATTCACCGGAGGAAATCTGTTGCTGATACGCGCGGATGTGGTGCGTCGCCAAGAGCATCTGCTGAGGCGGGCTTTCGCAGCGCGTAAATCGATCTGGGGAATGGCAAAGATACTGGGCGCAGGTATCATCGTGCGGGCGGTGTTATCGATGCTACTCTCTCCGCGCCTGCTGTCCATTGCCCATATCAAACACCGTGTGCAGCGGCTGATGAACGCCACTGCACAGGAAATCATCACCGAGTACGCCGAAATCGGTGTGGATATCGACAGGGCGGAGCATGTGCAAAAGCTGAGAGAGGCAGGTTACCGCGTAGGCAACGCCTGAACGCCGGAGGCAGCATGGAACTGTTTGACCTTTTCGAAGGTACACTGCGTACACATTCGCTTGTGGCTGCGGGACAGAGGGTGCTGGTCGCTTTTTCGGGCGGAGCCGACTCCACTGCCTTGTTGCACCTTTTTGTCCGATTGCGGGAAGGGTGGTCGCTGGAGATAACAGCTGCACACCTCAATCACACCCTGCGCGGTGAACAGAGCGACGCAGAGGAAGCCCATTGCCGGCAGGTGTGCGCCGATTGGAAGCTGCCCTTCTTTTCACGCAGGGTAGATGTAGCGCAAAAAGCGAAACAGGAGCACCGTAGTATAGAAACCGCAGCCCGCGAAGCACGCTACACCTTCCTGAACGAGGTCGCCGATGCTATCGAGGCAGATGTGATTGCAATCGGGCACACTCGTGATGACCAGGTAGAAACTGTGTTACTGAACCTCACGCGGGGTGCCGGTACCGGTGGACTGGCTGGAATGCCTGTGCGCCGGGGCAGGATTATCCGTCCCCTGTTGCAGGTGAGCCGACAGCAGGTACGCGCTTACTGCGCTCTGTATGGTTTGCGTTTTGTGGAAGATGCGTCCAACTTAGACCTGCGCTTTAGCCGCAACCGTATCCGTCATCGTGTGCTTCCAGAACTGCGCCAAACCAATCCTCGAGTAGACGAGGCGATAGAGCGACTTGCGAGGATTTCAGCAGATGAAGAGAGGTGGTGGCAGGGCTACCTTCGCACTCTGGAGCCGGAGTTTACACTCCACCGTACGGAACACGAGTGGCAGCTATCGCTTGCGTGGCTGGCGAGGCAACCGGAAGCATTGCAAAGG
>JANWYZ010000227.1 GCA_025054895.1 bacterium
GCCGCCATTTGCCCAATTAGCGGATGCAGGATGTAACGCGCAATCACCGAGTCCGCCCAGTAGCTGTTGTCGATTTTCACGATGTGGTCTACCGGCTGTCCGGGATCGATGTTGCGGCTCCAGGGAGGGCGTTGTGTATCGTATTCGCCCGCGATGACCTTTGCATGATGTTCTCGGAGCAGTTCAATCTCCTCATCAGACAGAATCTTGGGAGCAATCCAGTAACCGTTCTCACGATAGAACTGCACATCTGCTTCCGTCGGGAGCAGCGAAGACATAGCCATCCTCCTGAACACAGAAATATTTAGCACGATTTATTGTACGGGTCTTTTTCTGTGAAAGTCAAGAGCAGTGATTGACATCTCGAGAAAAATATGATATATTCAACATAAAGTATAGGCTTATTGGGATGTTTGATGCTATGCCCAAGTGGAAGGAGATAGCAGAGTCCATTCTTGCCGACGTACAGACGGGGCGGCTGCACCCGGGCGATAGACTGCCGTCCGACGCTGTGCTAGCACGGCAGTGGGGTGTATCGCGCATGACCGCCCACCGTGCGATGCAGGAGCTGCAGAGGCTGGGCGTGATTGTGCGAAAACGCCGCAGCGGCACGGAGGTCATCAGTTCTCGCGGAAGAAGAGCCGATTTCATCGCCATCTTATTTCCACATCAGAACGACCTGCTGGAAATCAACTACCTGCGTGGCATCCGCTCTGCCTTGCCTGACGAGGTACACCTGATCTCCTGCGATACGCTGGGCGACCCCAATCGGGAGGCACACTACCTGAAGAAGATGCTACAGGAAGCCAGTGGGATTATCTGTTTCCCCACAGGCGCACCCCAGAATACCCACCTGTTCCATCGGTTACGGGAAGAGGAGGTACCTGTTGTTTGCGTGGACAGAGTGCCTGAGGGCGTGAACGTAGACGGAGTTGTGACAGATAACTACGCCTCTAGCTTAAAGGCGCTGCGTGCCCTGACTATGATGGGTCACCGTGACATAGCACATTTTACTCAGCACGACCTGTGGGTGAGCGCAGTAAAGGAAAGGTACGAGGCGTTCGTACAAGTGTGTCGCGAACTGGGACACGAAGATACCCAGCGATGGGTACGACAGTTCCCCATTGCCTTCGGGGTAAACCGTGAACACTTGATTCAGCTCGCCACCGACGCGCTGTATATACTCACCCACGAGCATCCCTCTATTACTGCGCTTTTTTGCGTGAATGACTATCACCTGGTAGCGACGCTGGAGGCTTGCGCACGCATAGGCGTTCAGGTGCCAGAGCAGCTTCAGATACTGAGCTTCAACGACTGCTTGCCGCTGCTGCCCAGCATGGCACGTTCTGTGCACCGCATTGTACAGGATGCCACGACTATCGGCAGGCTGGCTGCCGAAAGGCTACTGCAGCAGCTGACAGGGGAGGTGATGGAACCACAAGTAATCCGAGTTCCCGCCCAGTTTTATCCAGCAGAGATCACTGCTGACACTTTGCTCCATAACTAAACTGTCTACCAGAAGGAGGTGTCTCCTGTGTCTTCTCGCAAGGCTTTTACGCTTATCGAGCTGCTAGTGGTCATCGCGATTATCGCGATACTGGCGGCAATCCTGTTTCCCGTGTTCGCCAAAGCACGGGAGAACGCTCGCAAGGCTTCCTGCGTGTCCAACATGAAACAGACCCTGCTTGCACTGGCGATGTACCAGCAGGATTACGACGCCTGGCCGCCCTGTATGGACTACCATCCCGACCCCAATGACGCACAGAACTACTGGTGGTGGCAGCAGTTAGTCCAGCCCTATGTGAAAAGTCTTGGGCTGCCCTACTGCCCGAATCGTCCTCGGCGCACGGACGCCGTGTTCACTGCGCCCAACCGGTTCGGCATGCCCGATACGCTCAACGCACACGGTGGCTCTTACGGAGCGAACACGAACCTTTTGGTTATCGACGGCTACTTCCGCCTGTTCGGCATCTCGCAGCCGCCCAGGTCCGACGCTAACGTACGCAATCCCGCCAACACGCTGATCATCTTCGATGGCTCGTGGATTAACTGGTGGGCGGCAGGCGGCATCCCTGTTGCCGACCCGGACAACCCGCAGACGTGGGCGCATTCCCACTATATCCCCAGTTTGCTGAACGCCCACGCCGCAGCAGGTACCCTCTGGCGCGCCATCGTGCCCGGCGAGCCTGGTCCTGGAGCCGATGGCACCTGGCCGTTGCATGCAGCTGTGCTTGCCACACGGCATACGGGCATGGGAACCGTTGGTTTCGTGGACGGTCATGTGAAGCCAATGCGCCGCACGCAGATGATGGGACCATTCAGCTCCGACCTGGCAGTGATGAAGGAGACCAATGACATGTGGGCGGCGTATCTTGCGCCTCTGTGGGCAACTCCGTGAAGTAAGACGGGCTCCCTGCTGTCCCGCTGGGGCGGCAGGGGGACGCTACTCAGCGCAGTCCGTTAGCGAAGCACCGTGTTCTGTGGTGAGTGCGCACCACAAACGGTGGTTCGTTGTAGACGCTCAGAGGAGGTATGTCATGCGCACGTCACTCTCTCCATGGTTAGCAGCAGTCATCGTAGTGATCTTTGTCGCAGTGGTAGCAACAGTATACTATGTCCGCCTTTTCCACTCACCTGCGCAGCAGGTGGATTTCTCCAAGCTGGACCCGCGCGACCCGTACGGTATGATGGTCTTCAAGGCGTACGATGACTACTATCGCCAGCATCCCGAAAAACGTCCGCGCAATTGGCCCCCCGAACAGTTCCGCCCAGAGAACATCGCCCGCCTGCAGGAGGAAGGGCGCAAAGTGATGGAGCAGCAACAGCGAAAGCTGTCGGAAGTGACCCAGCAGTATCTGCGCCAACAGGGGAAATAGATGGGCACAGGGCAGAGGTGAGCCAAGTTGAACCTGCACTACTATTACCCTCGCTTCCCACGCCCGAAGGTGTTGCTCAGTGTTCGAGAGGTGCCCACGCGCGAGATGGCGGTAGTGTTGCAGACGCTGGCGGGGCTGGTAGCGCGTCTGGCGTTGCGCGGCAAAGGTCACGAGATGATTTGGGTACCTCCACCGCAGCCTGCATATCAGCGCTGGTTGAAGATGTTGCTGGAACACACTCGCGTTCGCTTAGAGAGCGAGCACACCATCTGGGAACTTGTGGAACGCTACCGCGTGCTGGGCGTGGTGAAAGGCTACGTCATCTACCGAATGGAACGCTCTTCACGTTCAGTAGGCGACATCACGCTCGAAATGGACGTCTCTCTCAATGTAGCTACCTCGCTCTGCTCTGCACTGGACGCTGTCGCGGTAGAGGAGTCTCTGGAGGCAGAGGCGAAAGTGAGAGGGCTTCCCTTTCTGGCAGACGCTCGGACGATGAGCGAGGAGGAGTGTTTCCAGCGATACCGCCCTCGCTTCAGCCGCAAGGCGATGGCAATTCAAGACCCCAAGATTATCGAGACGCGCGCGGAGATGGTCGCGCTGGACGCCTTCGTTGTCTCCAAGCCAGGTGCGCTGTACGAGCGCGTGTTGCAACACCTCGAACCAGATTCTCCTGTGTTGGGCTGGGGTACGGGAGATGAAAGTGGTTTCACATTGCCTTCTACTGAATGGGCGCACTTCCAGACAGCCACTACCTTCTGTTTCAACCTGCCAGTCTTCTCCACTGAGCGCATCGGGAGATCATTCCCTGCCAGCAGGTTGCGTCTAGCACACCACCCTTCTCTGTGGGAGCTGGAGTGGCAGGAAGACAAGCACTATGTCGCCTTTCTCATGACCGACGGCGACAACGTGAGCTGGCTCATGAGCCACTTCATCGAGGGCGGGGAGCGCTCGTGGTGGAGTCATCCGCATCGCGGCAGGTTCCCAATGGGCTGGACCTTTTGCTACGCAGACCTCGCTCAGGTGTGTCCGTATGCGCTGCAATACCTTCTCGAGACAGCTACCCCTCGCGATGAGCCAGTGCTGATGGGCGGCGGCTACTACTATCCAGACCGTTTCGGCGTCAAGAGGGGGAACCCTGAGGTTCAGCTACAGAAGCATGTGGGGCGGATCAGCGCGTACATGCAGACAGGCGGGCTGAGAACGATAGGGCTCATCATGCAGCGTTGGGATTCGCCAGAGGCGCTCAGGGCGTATCGCCTCTACGCACAGACCATTCGCGACCTGTTAGGAATTCTCGTGGTCCAGTATTACCCTTACCCCGCGGGCAAAGGTAGGGTAGTCTGGATAGAAGACGGGCGAGGAGGCAGGACACCCGTCGTCTCGGCGCGCTACGCCATCTGGAACAACGCTCGGCGAGAGAACGAAGGCACGCCCAGCATGGTGGCGCAATGGCTAAACGGACAGCCCACAACGAAAGGCAACAGCGTGGAGGAATGTTTCAGCTGGGTCACCGTGCACTGCTGGTCATGGTTTCGCAGAAGGCAAGGATGTGAGCCGCCTCAGGCAGAAGATGTAGACCAGTCTCAAGGAGGACAACCTGAGGTAGAGCGTGGTCTGTCGCCTGTGCGGTGGTGTATAGAGCAACTGGCTCCACACGTGCAAGTGGTTACACCGAGCCAGCTGCTTCTGCTGCTGCATCTGCACAAGGAACCTGCTAATACCCTGCACCGTGAGCTGAGGCGTCTACAGGAGAAGTGTCGTGCGAAGCGCTCCCACTACCCGCGCCTTGCCTCTCAGCTGGAGAGGCAATTACAGTTCGCCTGGCGAAGTGCAGAACGGCGAGACTACCGAGCCGCTTTTGAAGCGGGCAAGGCAGTCTACCAACAGATGATGGCTTATTCGACCTGATTATTTACAGGTTGCTGAGAAGGGGGACAACGCTAACTCTTCGGCTCGGCGGGAGCCTCGCCCTCCAGTTTAACGCATGGAGGGCGAACCTCCAAGTGAGCCGAAGCAGTCTCCACCTTGCCTCTCCATGAACGGAGAGGGAAGGGTCTGGCGGAAGTCCAACCCCCAGCCGTTTTGTCATTCTGAGCGGAGCGAAGA
>JANWYZ010000228.1 GCA_025054895.1 bacterium
GGAGCGCGATGGGGATACTATCGACGAAAACGCGCTGAAAATCGTACAAGCCGTTGTAGACGAGGGACCCCGTTTGAAGCGTTATCGTCCTCGTGCGATGGGACGTGCTTACCCTATTATCAAACCCACCTGCCATATCAGGGTGGAGGTACGGGAGGAACCTCGTCCGCAGCCTGCAGGACGACGGACCCGACATGCTGGCGGTGCAGGCGCCGCGCCGAAAGCATCGACGAGCGAAAGCTAGCGTGAGAGAACCGGAGGAGGTTCAGTTTGGGACAGAAGATTCATCCAATCGGTTTTCGCGTAGGCATCATCCGCGACTGGGACAGTCGCTGGTATTCAGCAAAGGACTACGCAAGCTGGGTGTACGAGGACCACAAGATACGTCGCTTCTTGAAAAGGGACCTGCCCAGGCGCCGCCCGGACCTGGCGTCGGCAGCCATCTCGCGTATAGAAATCGAACGCGCGGCGAATCGGGTGGAGGTGACCATCTTCTCGGCGCGACCGGGCATTCTGATTGGTCGTCAGGGAAGAGGACTGGAGGAGATACGTCAGGCGCTGGTGCATTTGCTTGACCCGACGTACCGCTGGCGTGCTGCGCGTCAGAAAGATGCTCGCCCGAATGTGGATGTGCACGTGCATGTGCAAGAAGTGAACGAACCGGATAAGGACGCACAGCTGGTGGCGGAGAATATCGCCCAGCAAATCTCGCGCCGTGTGTCATACAAGCGCGCGATGCGGCAGGCCATCTTGCGTACGATGCGGGCAGGCGCGCTGGGCATCAAGGTGCGCGTAGCGGGACGCCTGGCGGGCGCGGAAATGGCACGTTCCGAAGTGGACAAAATGGGCAAGATTCCGTTACAAACCATACGAGCGGACGTAGACTATGGCTTTGCAGAAGCCCCAACGACCTACGGCAATATCGGTGTCAAGGTATGGATTTACCGCGGCGACATCCTGCCCGGACAAAAGGTGGAAGAAGAGAGCCGGGAAGTAACGCCAGTAGTGCCGCAAGAGGGCGAACGCCCTGCCGGACGCCGTCGTCGTGGTCGGCGGGGAGGAAGGAGGCAACGCGGCAATGTTGATGCCGAAGCGAGTTAAATATCGTCGGCAACATCGTGGGCGACGCAAAGGTAAGGCGTCGGGAGCAACGAAGCTGGACTTCGGCGAGTACGGGTTGCAGGCGCTGGAGTCCTGCTGGATGACCAGTAACCAGATTGAAGCGGCGCGTATTGCGATGACTCGACATATACGCCGCGGGGGGAAAATCTGGATCCGCGTCTTTCCCGACAAGCCCTATACCAAGAAACCTGCGGAGACCCGTATGGGTAGTGGTAAGGGCGCACCAGCTGGGTGGGTTGCCGTGGTCAAACCGGGGCGCATTCTGTTCGAGATGGCTGGTGTATCTGAGGAACTGGCGCGCGAGGCGATGCGTCTGGCATCGCATAAACTGCCGATTGCTACCAAATTCGTGACACGACGGGATTTCGAGGGAGAATATGAAACCGTTGAAACCGGAGGAGCTCCGCAAGCTGAGCCTGTCGGAGCTGCAACAGAGGCTACAACAGGAAATGGAGAGGCTGTTCCAGCTCCGGCAGAACAGGGCGATGCGGAAGTTGAGTGATACAGCAAGCATCCGCATCACGCGACACAACATCGCGCGTCTGCATACTATCATCACCGAGAAGCAGCGCGCGCCGAAGAGCGCGTAACGGATGGGGGGAACATCGATGGCTGAAAATGGAGTAATCGCGCGCGGACGCCGCAAAGTGCGCGTAGGAGTGGTAGTTAGCGACCGGATGGATAAAACAGTGGTGGTGGCGGTGGAGCGTATCATGCGTCATCCGCTGTATGGCAAAACGGTTAAGCGCACCAGAAAGTTCCACGCGCACGACGAGAACAACGAATGTCGGGTGGGCGACGTAGTGGAAATCATGGAAACCCGCCCGCTGAGCAAAACGAAGCGTTGGCGAGTGTCGCGCGTGGTCCAGAAGGCACAGTAGGGGAGGTATCTGGCAATGATACAGATATACACCCGGCTTAAGGCTGCCGACAACTCGGGTGCTCGCGAGCTGATGTGCATCCGTGTGCTAAAAGGCTCGAACACGCGCTACGCTCGCGTGGGCGATGTGATTGTGGCAGTGGTCAAGTCGGCGACGCCCGGAATGCCGGTGAAAAAGAGCGACATCGTGAAGGCGGTGGTGGTGCGTACCAGGCAGCCGATTCGCCGCCCCGACGGTTCCACACTGCGCTTTGACGAGAACGCCGCCGTGGTAGTGACCAACAGCCTGGAGCCCCGCGGCACACGCATTTTCGGACCGGTCGCTCGCGAGCTGCGTGAACGCAATTTCATGCGCATCGTCTCGCTGGCGCCAGAGGTGCTTTAGGAGAGGAGACCCATGAGCACTGCAGCTGCGAAGAAAAAAGAGAGCGGACGCGTCGTACGTCCGTTGAAGATACGCAAGGATGACCTTGTGGAAGTGATTGCTGGCAAGGACCGGGGAAAGCGGGGGAAAGTGATTCGCACCCTCCCGCGTGAGAACCGCGTGGTGGTAGACGGCGTCAATCAGGTCATCCGCCATCAGAAACCGCGCTCTGTGAGCCGTGCCACCCCACAGACGCAGACTGGGCGTATTGTGAAGGCGGCTCCGTTGCATGTGTCTAAGGTGATGCTGGTATGTCCACGCTGTAACGAGAGGACGCGCATCGCTATCTCGTTCACGCCAGACAAAAAGCGGGTTCGCACCTGTAAGAAGTGTAAAGAGTACATCGACTCGGTGTAATAGCCTCCGCCATATCAGGCGGTGATGGAGTGGTGTGAAGCAATGAGTGAAGCAACACAAACCCAATATGTATCTCGGCTGAAGGAGAAGTACTATAAGGAAGTGGTGCCCCAGCTGATGCAGCAGTTCGGGTATCAGTCCATTATGCAGGTTCCACGCCTGGTGAAGGTGGTAATTAACATGGGCGTGGGACAAGGGGAGCAGGATTCGAAGCAGCTGGATGGGGCAGTGCGTGACCTGACGGCCATTTCCGGGCAGAAGCCGGTGGTTACCCGCGCACGCAAGTCCATCTCGAACTTCCGTATCCGACAGGGACACCGCATCGGCGCGAAGGTTACCCTGCGTGGCGACCGCATGTACGACTTCCTGGACAAGCTGATGAATATCGTGTTGCCGCGCGTGCGTGACTTCCAGGGTGTCTCGCCTAACTCGTTCGACGGACGCGGCAACTTCTCAATGGGAGTGCGCGAGCAACTGGTGTTCCCCGAAATCGTGTACGATCAGGTAGACCGTATTCGGGGAATGGATATCTGTATTGTTACCACTGCCCGTACGGACGAGGAAGCGCGTGCCTTGCTGAAGGCGCTGGGCATGCCGTTCCGGCAGAGGTAAAGGCTGCTGAATAGCAGAGGGACGCGCTCTGTCGCGTCCACATCGGGGGAAATAACAACAGGAGGGCGTTTCGGTGAAACAGGTTGGCATCAAAGCGGTACGCAACGTGGCTTTCGTAGGGCATGGAGGCTCCGGCAAAACCAGCCTCACGGAGGCGCTGCTCTTTGCTACCGGCGGCACCGACCGCATGGGCAAGGTGGAAGACGGCAACACCGTTTCGGACTTCGATGCGGATGAAATCAAGCGTAAAATCAGTATCAATGCCTCCGTTGTGCCTTTAGAGTGGAAAGAGCATAAGATAAACGTTATCGACGCCCCCGGCTACCTGGACTTTATTGGGGATATGGTGGGTGCGCTGCATGTGGCAGATGCGGCGGTGCTGGTGACCCCGGCGCAGAGCGCGCCAGAAGTGGGCTTTGACATCGCTCTGGAGTATATCGAGAAGCGCGGTATCGCGCGTGCGGTGTTCATCAGCAAGATGGACCGTGAGAACGCCGACTACGAGTCGCGCCTGAAGGAACTGCGCGAGCGTTTCGGTGCGCGGGTAGTTCCTGTCATTGTGCCGATCGGTGCGGAAGCGGCGTTTGAGGGCGTTATCGACCTGATTTCGATGCGGGCAGTGCGCGGGGTGGGATCGAAAGCGACCGAATCGGAGATACCTGCCTCTCTGCAGGAACAGGTGAACAAGTATCACGAATGGCTGGAGGAATCGGCGGCGGAGGGCGACGACGAACTCACGCTCAAGTACCTGGAAGGCGAGGCTTTAACTACCGAAGAGGTACGTCGGGGATTGAAGGAGGGTATCACCAGTGGAAAGCTGATACCCGTGCTGTGCGGCTCCGCCAGCAACCTGAACGGGCTGACCGCCTTTCTGGACTTCATCATTGGCGAGTTCCCTTCGCCTGCGGATATGCCGCCCGTCAAGGGCAAAAACCCGCAAACAGGACAGGAGGAAGCTCGCAAACCCGATGACAGCGAGCCGCTGGCAGCGTTTGTGTTCAAGACAATGGCAGACCCGTATGTGGGCAAGCTGACTTACTTCCGCGTCATGTCGGGCGTGCTGCGATCCGACAGCCATGTATGGAACGCCAACAAAGAGCGCGATGAGCGAGTAGGGCAGATATTCTTCCTGCGGGGCAAACAACAGGAAGCCACCCCAGCAGTGCATGCCGGCGACATCGGTGCGATAGCCAAACTGCAGGAGACCAGCACGGGCGACACGCTGACCGACCGCGCTAAACCCATCATCCTGCCGGGCATCGAGTTCCCTGCGCCGGTGTACAGCGTGGCGATTCGCGCAAGGAGCAAGGCGGACGAAGACCGGTTGGGACCTGCCCTGAGCCGCCTGGCGGAAGAAGACCCCACCTTCCGCTACCACCGCGACCCCGAAACGGGGCAGACGGTCATCTCGGGTATGGGCGAGTCGCATCTGGACGTGGTTATCGAGCGGATGAAGCGCAAGTTTGGCACGGAAGTGAACGTCGAGGAGCTGCGCATTCCCTATCGCGAGACTATCCGCAGTAAGGCGCAGGCGCAGGGTAAGCACAAGAAACAGACCGGTGGTCGCGGTCAGTACGGCGAC
>JANWYZ010000229.1 GCA_025054895.1 bacterium
GTCCAGCTTGGGGGGCGCATATCCTGGCGCCCCAACCACCCCATGAAAACCTGACGGTAGGGGCGGACGGATGTCCGCCCCATGTCCAGCATGGGGGGGCGCATATCCATGCGCCCCAACCAGACCATGAAACCCCGACGGTAGGGGCGGACGGATGTCTGCCCTCTTGTGGTAAACCCGTCAGGGAGGTATGATATACTCAAGATAGTAGCAGATGAGGTGAACTGCAATGAACGAAGCAGACACCCGCGCGAGGCTAATTGACCCCAAGCTCAAAGCCTCTGGCTGGGCAGACACACAGGTTACCCGCGAGCACTTCTACCTGCGGGATGTGGAATACGCGCCGGGGCGCATCCTTTTAGAGGGCAATCGCATCCGACGGGGTGAGAGCAAGAAAGTGGATTACCTGCTGCGTATCTCCGAGTCTTTCCCCATTGCCGTAGTGGAAGCCAAACCCGATACCGATCCAGCTGAATCTGGTTTAGAGCGAGCCAAAACCTACGCCCGCGATCTTGCTCTCGCTTTTGCTTACGCCACCAACGGCCGGGAGATTATCGAGTATGACTTCTTCACCAACACCAGCCGCACATTGAGAGATTTCCCGTCACCCGAAGAGCTGCTGGAGCGTTGGCTGCGGAACGCGGTCCCTTCTCCCTCAGCCGCAACAGGTCTGGTCGCGGAGACGCAAGCGCCTTACGAAGCGCAGAAGTGGTCGAATCCTCTCCTTTATCCTTACTGCACCGACAGCCTGTGCGGGAAGCAGCCTTTCTACTTCCAGGAGGCTGCCATCCGCGAGGTGATCAAGAGGCTGATGCAAGGGCGAAAGCGAGTACTGCTGACAATGGCAACTGGCACGGGCAAGACCTTTGTGGCATTCCAGACGGTGTGGAAGCTGGTCAAGTCGGGGTGGCTACAGCGTCGTCATCCCGAACGGCCAGCGCGGGTGCTTTTCCTTGCAGACCGGGTGGTGCTTCGCGACCAAGCCTACAACGCTTTTGCCCCCTTCGCCGATGGCATCAGTGAACCCCGTTATAAGATAGAAGGACATCCCCCCAACCTCACGCGCGACCTCCATTTCGGCATCTACCAGAGCCTGTGGAGCCCAGACGAGCAGGGGCGTCGCCTTTTTGAACTGTTCCCACCCGACTTCTTCGACCTCATCATTATCGACGAATGCCACCGTTCAGGGTTTGGCACGTGGCGGGAGATTTTAGACCATTTCGGTTCCGCTATTCATCTGGGTATGACGGCTACGCCCAAACAGGACGAAAACATCGACACTTATGCCTACTTTTGTGCCGAGGAGCCAGAAGTCGCTGTAGACGAGCAACATCCAGAGCGGGGCGTCTGGAAGCCTCCTGCGTATCAATACAGTCTCGGACGAGGCATCGAGGACGGTTTTCTGGCAACGTATAAGGTGCATCGCGTGCGTACCACCGTTGACGCACAAGGGTTACGGCTGCAAGACGCCGTAGAGCAGGGTGCGGAGGTTTTTGTGCCGGAGGATGTGGAACCCAGAGAGCTGTACACCACTCCTCAGTTCGAGCGCGAAATCACACTGCCTGATCGTACCCGCGAGATGGTGCGTCACCTTGCCGGGCTGTTAAGAACCTTCGGCAAGATGGAAAAGACGATGGTTTTCTGTGTGGACATGGAGCACGCACGGCTTGTCGCCAGACTGCTGCAAGACGAGTTCGGGCCTGAGACGGGTCTCTCCAATTATGCAGTGCCTATTGTTTCGGAAGAGGGAGAGGAAGCGCGGCGATGGCTTGAAGACTTCGCCGACTCCGACAAACCGGCTCCTGTGGTGGCGACCACAGCGGAACTACTCTCTACCGGGGTGGATGTACCCGCCTGCCGCAATATCGTGTTCATGAAAACGGTCTCCTCGCCTGTGCTCTTCAAGCAAATTGTCGGGCGAGGCAGCCGCTTAGACCCCGCTACAGACAAGTACTGGTTCCGAATCATCGACTACACGGGCGCAACACGCCTCTTCGACGAGTGGGACCGCCCCCCTGTGCCGCCACCTCAGCCGGTGGAAGGGGCACAGACCTCGATTATCGAAGGGCGCGTCCTCCACGCCGAAACAGCAGAGCCCATTGAGGGAGCGCGCATCAGCGTGCGTACTGCTCCCAACAGTCAGCGCGGACCCATCCAGAGCGATGAGCAGGGTACCTTCCGCTTCGAACGTCTGCCTGCCGGAGAACTGAGGCTGATGGTCAGCGCGTCCGGTTTCGTGAACCGCACCTTGAGCGTCCACACCGAGCCCGACACGGTCACCACCGTCGAGGCTTTCCTTCAGCCCGCCCGGCAACGTGGCGGCAAAATTCGCGTGCAGGGTCTGGAAGTGACTATCGCCGACGAAGCGGTGTTCCTGATCGAAGCCACCGGACAGCAGATGAACTTGCACGAATATCGTGACTACACCCGCCAGCGAATTGTGCGGGCGGCTTCGACCGAGAAAACGTTGCGCGAGATATGGATAGATACCGCGCGCCGTCGCGCTTTCCTCGACGACCTGCGTCGTTCCAGCATCCACCCAGAAGTGCTGGCGGAGGTGTTGGGACAATCCGAAGCAGATACCTTTGACCTGCTGTGTCACCTCGCCTTCGACTGTCCTATCCGTACACGTAGCGAGCGAGCCGCTGCCTTCCGCAACCGCGAACAGTGGTTCATCCAGCGCTATCAGCAAGAAGCCCGCAAGGTAATTCTTGAGCTACTGGAGAAATACCGCATCGGCGGTATAGAGCAGCTGGAACCAGACGTTTTCAACGTCTCGCCCTTCCGCGAGTGGGGCGGAGCCACTCGTATCAGCGCATGGTTCGGCGGGATTGAGGCGCTGGGACGCTCCCTCAGTGAAATGCGTGCCCGTATCTATCCTGAGGAGGACTTACGATAGACGTGCTGCAGACCCGCGAATCGCTGGCGAACGATATCTGGCGTGCCTGCGATGTGCTCCGCCGCGATAACAACTGCGGCGGGGTGATGGAGTACATCGAGCACCTCGCATGGCTGCTGTTCCTGCGATTTCTGGACGCGCAGGAAGAGGAGTGGGAGAACCAGGCGCAGCTGGACGGACGCCCCTACCAGCGTGTTCTGGACGGCGACTTGCGCTGGAGCCAATGGGCAGGACGTGACCTGCCCGCTGAGCAACTGTTGCAGTTTGTGCATGGAAGACTCATCCCCTACCTGCAGTCAGTAGGTGGTGACCCCCTGCGCGACACCATCCGCAGCGTGTTCGCCGAACGCAACGTCATCGTGTGCGCCTCGGGCTACAACCTGAAAGAGGTGCTGCAGATTATCAATGGTATCGATTTCCACAGCCAGGATGACATCTTCACGGTATCTCAGGTGTACGAGGAACTGCTGCGGCGACTGGGCAGCGAGAACCGACTCGCGGGCGAGTTCTACACCCCGCGCCCGGTGGAGCGCTTCATGGTAGAAGTGGTCAACCCGCAAATCGGCGAGACAGTGTACGACCCTGCCTGCGGAACCTGTGGCTTTCTGGTGGAGGCGTACCTGTGGATGCGACAGCGCGAACGCACCGTCGAAGACCACCAGGCTCTTCAACGCAGTACCTTCTTCGGTCAGGAAAAGAAGCCCATTCCCTCCCTGTTGGGGTTGATGAATATGGTGCTTCACGGCGTCACTGCCCCTCGCATCGTACGGCGCAACACGTTAGAGGAAAACATCCGCAATGTTACGGAACGCTACGATATCGTGCTCACCAACCCTCCCTTCGGAGGCGTTGAGGGCAGCCATATTCGGGCAAACTTCCCCGTGCCAGCATCGGCAACCGAACTGCTATTCCTGCAGCACATCATGAAGAAGCTGAAACCGCGCAACGGAGCGCGGTGTGGTATGGTGGTACCTGAGGGAACGCTCTTTCGGGGCGGCGCGTTTGCTGACGTGAAGCGTGACCTCCTGCAGCAGTTCAACCTGCATACGGTCGTGAGCCTGCCGCCAGGCGCCTTTGCGCCCTACTCGGATGTGAAGACCGCCCTGCTCTTTTTTGAGCGTCCGGGTCCTACCCAAACGATCTTCTACTACGAGCTGCCCCTGCCCGAGGGCTTGAAGAAGTTCAGCAAAGGCAACCCCATTCTGGATGAACACTTCGACGAGGCGCGTCGCCTATGGCGGGCTTGGGACGCCTACCGTCGCGGGCAGGGAGCGTTGCAGGATGTCCTCTCCGACAGGTCGTGGGTGGTTAACGCGCAGGAAGTCGCCGAGAGAGGTTACGACCTCACCGCTCGCAATCCGAACCGCCGGGAAGGCGAAAGCCTGCCACCGCCGATGCACATCGTGGCAGCGCTGATGGAGAAGGAACGCGAGATACTGAGCATCGTGGAAGAGCTGGACGAGCTGCTGGGCAACAACCACACGGAGGGGGAAGATGCTGCACCGTGAACGCCGCCAGCGCCGTTCCATCCGTCTGCCCGGGTACGACTACAGCCAGCCCGGCGCGTATTTCGTTACCATCTGCACGCATGAACGCCTGTGCCTGTTCGGAGAGGTGGTGAACGGGCAGATGCACCTCAGCCCGTTTGGGCAGGTTGTTTATGAAGAATGGTATCGCTCGGCGCAGATGCGCCGAGAAATTGTCTTGAACCCAGATGAAATGGTGATTATGCCCAATCATCTGCATGGAATTGTGTGGATTGTGGAAACCGCAACCGTAGGGGCAGACGGATGTCCGCCCATCGACGGATGCCCACCCACCATCCATCCACCGCATGGGGGGGCGCACAATCATCTAGGGGCGCATATCCATACGCCCCTACGGGACTGCGAAAACCCCATCGTCGGGGCGGACGATTACATGGGGGCGCCCGTCCGTGCGCCCCAACGGAAAGGCCGAACCCCCACCGGAGGGGCGGGCGGCTGTGCGCCCCTCGACACGCGTCCGCCCCCTCGGGGGGGGGGCCGCCGGGCGGCCCCCCACCCCCCCGCCC
>JANWYZ010000022.1 GCA_025054895.1 bacterium
ATGAACTTTCAGCAGATAAAGATAGGAGCATGTGACGTGTTCGTTTTCATTGGAGTATGGGTGGATGAGATTGTGTATTGGGTGTTGTCCGATGAGGAAGTAGCGCATAACCGACATCTCAGTCATCAGCACCGCGGTGGGATTGAATATCAGATAGGAATAACTCAGGACAACATTGGGGAGTTTGAGCCTTACAGGGTAGCAGCTTCGGAGATTGCGAGTGCAGTGATGCTGAAGAGAAGTAGTACACTATAAGGCAAAAGCGAAAACACAAAAGTAAACCCGCGGAGGTAGGCTTGTTTGTCTTATAGCCCACCATTTCAACGGTAGAAAAGCGACGTTCGCAACGGAACATTCCTGAACAATAACATACCAACTCCCCATAACATACCAACCCCAAGAACACAAGACACACTATCTCCTCATGTTATAATGAAACCGGAATGCTGTCGCGATTGGCTGAAAAGATAAACGGGGAGAGGTTCATCCGTCGGGTTCTCTCCCCACACGTGATCCCCGCGTACCGATGGGATGCGCTGGCGGGTTTGTTAGGCGGCATCTACATGGGGGCGATTTTTCCTTTCATCATGCGCATTGCCCGCGCCGACCTGCAAGCGAGCCGCCTCGAGATTAGCCTGCTAATGGCAGCGCCCTTTATCGGCAGTATGCTGGCTCCCTTATGGGCAAGGCAGATGGTGGGCAGGTCGAAGATGCCCTTTTGTGTCTACTCGTGGACGTTCGCCCGCGCGCTGTTCTTCGGTATGTTTCTGGTCACCCAGGCGTGGCAGTTCGTGCTGCTGTTGTGTCTGGCTCAAATTATCGGTTCGATATCCGGTCCTGCCTACACCGCATTGATGAAAGATATCTACCCGGATGAGGAACGAGGCAGGGCGATGGGGTTAGTGCGCGTAGGGGCTTATAGCGCTCTACTTCTCTCCTCATTCCTTGCGGGGCATCTGCTGGACTCTGGGGTTCCTTTCAAGTGGGTGTTCTCTGGGGCGGCAGTGATTGGCATAGCAGGCGCATGGAGCTTCAGCCGCATTCCCGTGCAGCAGAGCGAGCCGCTCAGCCCGCCGCACCAAACGGCGTCTATCTTCGCTTTCTGGATGCAGACTCTGGCTATCCTGAAGCGTAACAGAGGCTTCTTCTGGTTCGCCGTGTCGGTGATGACATACGGCTTTGGCAATCTGGTGGCGTTTACCCTGTACCCTCTGTATCAGGTAGACAGGCTCAATATTACGAACACGCAGGTGGCGATACTGACCAACGCGGCGTCCGTATGTTCTATTGTTTCCTTCGTGTACTGGGGCTACTTTATGGACAGGTACGGCGCGTTGTGGACTGCGCTGGTGAACATTCTCATCCAGTGCGTGATGCCAGTGGTATACCTGTTGTCCGAGGCGTGGTGGCATCTGGTACCGGCGGCGATAGCTGGGGGCGTGGCAGGGGCAGGTATCGAGCTCGCCTACCTCAACGTCATCCTCACTCTATCGGAAGAGGGTAAAGAGGCGCAGTATCAGGCGTTGCATAGCATGTTGCTGGGCATACGGGGCACAGTTGCACCCTTTGTGGCAGTGCCGATTCTGCGTGTACTCGGTTTCGACGCCAGCTTCGTGCTGTGTTTGAGCCTTATGATACTGGGCGCAATCACGCAGGCGGTGTCGCTGAGCGCGTATCGAAAGCGTGGCGTCTAGGCGGCTTTGCGGTAGACTTCCACTTCTTCCTCGGCAGCGGTGGCAGGCAGCTCAGCATCCTGCGGCATCTCCCACGCTTCCGTTTCGTATGGGTCCGGCTGCGCAATCATCACCAGGATAGTATAGAACGCGGTTGCCGCGATGAGATACGCGAAGAAAGCCCACATCCGTGTGTCACCTCGCTCCAGCAGTTCACAGGATCATCACGTTCTATTTTCGGTTACAGGAAGCCTTTTTTGGAGAAGTGGGGGGGCGTCTGACTGCATTATTCCATTTCAAACTCATACTCCCCTGATGGAAGCTCCACCGCTGGGCGACCCCACTCGGTAGAGGTTATTCGTGCTTCGGGCAGGGTCGAGAGCTCTTTTCCACCTTCCCTGACGGCGCTGAGGCTGGATATGGGGAAACACGCTACAGCTACTGCGCCCGGCGGAACTACTACTCTCCACCGTATCCGACGACCGTGCTTGTACCACTCGCTGACAATCAGCCCATGCATCGAGCGGTAAGTCGCCCTTGCCCAGGTTAAGCCCGGTATCACTTGCGGTTTAAGCACGATACGCCTGAAACCAGCACCCTCTTCTGACGGGCAGATGCCTGCTATGCCGTGGAAGAACCAGGCGTCGAACCCGCCCTGCATGGGATGGTTATAGGAACGAGGTCCCTCTTGCTCGTCTATACGGGGTTCTCCCCAGTATTCCCAGAAAGTGGTTGCGCCTAGCTGGAAGAGATTGCCGATACTCGGGTAGTCTTGCTGGTGCAGGATGGTCATCGCTACGTCGCCATGACCGTACTCACTCAGCGCCCAGTACAGATATCGGCTGCCGAGTATGCCCGTGGAGTGGTGACCATTATGTTTCTCCATGACATCGCGCGACAGACTATCGGCAATCGCCTGTTCCTCCCCTTCAGGAGCTAGCCCCCATGCCAGCGCGAGCGCATCTGCCGCCTGACTGCCAAACGTGTGGTCCGCCCTGTCGTAGAATTGCTTGATGAACGCCTGCTTCACCTGATGCGCCAGCTGGGCAAACTGCTGTGCGTCTTCCTCCTTGCCGAGCACGCGAGCAATCTTTGCCATGAGCGAGGCGTCAAGGTAGAACACCGCAGTAGAGGTAATCGGGATAGGTGTATTGCCTGGCACCGAGCCGGGGGCGCACCAGTCACCTAATCCCGCTGACACAACGTAGCCATCCGAAATCGCCAGCAGATGCTCTGTCCATCGCTTCATCGCAGGGTAATGACGCTCCAGCACGCGCATATCGCCATAATATAAGTACAGGTACCATGGTATCTGTACGATGGCGGTACCCCAGTCTGGCGACGCCTCGCCGATTTTGCGTTTGCCTGGCGCGACGAATGTGGGCAGTCCCCTCTCGGTAAGCGAACTCTCGATGTCCTCCATGAACTTCGTCCAGAAGCTCGCCATCTCGAAGTTGTAGATAGTCATCTCGGCGGAGACGTGTGCGTCCCCCAACCAACCGCAGCGTTCGCGGTGGGGACAGTCGGTAGGGACGCTATGTAGATTGCTGACTTCCGTCCAGAGGGCGGTGCGATGAATGCGGTTCAGCATCTCGTCGGAGCACTCAAACGTGCCCGCTGGTTGTACGGCGGTATGTACCACTATCCCTTCCAGCATGTCGGGCGTGGGCGTGCCCGGGTAACCTGTCATCTCCACATAGCGGAAACCGTGATAAGTGAAACGCGGCTCCCATATCTCCACTCCTCCACCCTTGCACGTGTAGCGGTCGGTTTGTACAACGTAAGTTGCGAAGACGCCAGTGCTCTCCGGGTTCAGCGTGCCATCAGGGTTCAACGCCTCGGCAAAGCGCAGGGTGATAGTCGTCCCAGCAGGAGCCTGTACCCTCAGCCTCGCCCACCCGGCGAAGTTCTGTCCCATGTCGTAAATCCACACGCCGGGCTGAGGGCTGGTCAGCGCGACAGTCGGCAGGGTGCGCACCCGACGGATAGGGGGCATCATCTGGCTCTGTAGACTTTGTACGGGGCACGCTATCAGGCGCACCGTCTGCCAGTTTGAATCGTCCAGACCAACCTCACTCCAGCCAGTTATCTCCCGTCGGGCGTCGTACTCCTCACCTGCATATACGTTGTTTTTCAACACGGGACCAGGCGCTGTTTTCCAGGTCTGGTCCGTGCAGACCAGTTCGCGGCTGCCATCGGCGTATTGCAGTACCAGCTGCAGCAGTAATGCCGGCTCTCCGTACGACATCCCACCCCATACAACCGACTGATTGTACCAGCCGTTGCCCAGCATTACCCCCATGCAGTTCGCGCCCTCGCGCAGCAGAGAGGTCACGTCATGTACCACGTAGAACGCGCGCTTCTCGTAGTCGGTTTGGGCAGGGTCCAGCACCTGCTCGCCAACTCGCTCACCGTTGCAATACAGTTCGTAATATCCTAATCCACAGATGATAGCCCGCGCCCATTGTAAGCCGCCTCTGATGCTAAACTCCTTCCGAAACAGCGGGGCAGGCTCGACGACGTGAGCGCCTATCCACTTTGCCTGCCACTCTTCCGGATGCAAGATGCCCATCTCCCACCAGCTAATCTCGCTCCAATCGGAAGGGTGACCTTCAGCATCCCACACGCGCACTTTCCAGTAGCACCGTTGCAGCGAACGCAGGGGATTGCCTTCATAGACGATATGGCAAGTGCGGTCGGAATCCACCTTGCCACTGTCCCACAGGTCGGCTTCCTCACGCTCCAGCAGGTCAGGCGTGCTGGCAACGAGGAGGCGATACGCGGTCTGTCGCTGCCCGCGCTCGCGCGACCAGAGCAACCAGCTCAGTCGAGGCTGAGGGATGTCTACTCCCAACGGGCGCGCCAGATATTCACAACGTAAATCGAGAGCAATAATCATGGCAGGAGTGATGTTCGTCTAGCCAGTGAAATGTTCCTGCATGGCAGGGATAAAAATCGCCCATTGGGCTGAGCCGATATCGCGTTGATGAGTCCATCATGTACCCCCCATAACGCAAGGCTTTTCCAGATAAGGGCTCTATCCCAGGAAAGGGGCTCGGCATCGTTTGTTGCCGGCGTTATTGTGGGGGGAGATCGCCTGCCGTTGTCAATTCTTTCGACGCTCTACCTCTCTCAGGAAAGCTTGCGCTTCGTCCACACTGCCAAAAGCCTCACCCACACTCAACCACACGCCCTTTGCGCCCACGGCTTCCAGCACGGTAAGCGCATCTTGTGCGTCTTCGGCAAGCACCTGCACACTCTTTCCTGCTTGCAAGCATCGTCGGTATACCTCTATCCAGCGCGAAGCGGGTCCCTGCCCCGCGCCGTAAACCCATTGCACCGCGTGCAGGTTGGGAATGTCCAGCAGCAGGTCTAAATGCTTTAACGCGCCCACACCGTCCAGATGAAAGATACTGCGCTCCAGCGGCTCCATTTCGTACAGGATGTCGGGCAGGACCATCTCTCGCGCCATCTCAGGCGAGACCATAATCCAGAAGTCGCAGCTGGGCACATAGAATCTGCCCTCGTGGTAGGCGTTGCACCAGGTGGTACAGCCAAAGCCTGCCGCCGAAATGCGAGCATAGCTGCGCTCAAAGCTCTGCACGAACGCCTTCGTCACGTGCCTGCCCGCCTGCATAACCAGCTCGGGGCAATCCATCATGTCCACGCACAGTGCCTGCGGGTCGCGCAGGGCGGCGAGGATGTCGTAGTTGCCGTGCAGGTCGGTGATACCTACGATGTATCGCCCCTCGCACCGTTCGATGGCGTAGTCAGTCAGTCGCTCGATGGTTTGCCAGTAAGGGTTACCGAAGTCGGGCTCCATCTGCAGGACGCGGTACCAGTCGTCGGCCTCGTGTACCACAGGCTTTGACCAGCTGGTGTTCTCCGAAAACTCCAGCTCGCAGCCGAACAGCGTGGCGGTGATTTCGGGTCCCAGATTGGGCCAGAATATCGGGAAGCTGTCGCCCGCGTAGTGCTGGCACTGCATCCACGCAATGGTGGAATCCACCACATACTCTACATCCATCCACCTTTCGCGCAGAGACGAGTGTTCTTTGACAGGTCCCTGATATGGGCGTGCAGGAGTGACGTGTAGAGTAACCGGTGGTCGGTCTACTATCTCGCCCTGCCACCACGCCTCGAACCGCTCCACCGTTTTGCCAAAGTCAGGTTTCCACTGCAGTTCGCGTATCAATCGCGTTTCCTCCACTTTTTGGACTGCCGAACCAGTTCGTCCGCCTCTTCGGGCGTGCTTGTCCATGTACCGATCATCACGCCGCGCGCACCGATGGTTTCTACAAGCGGCTGTACGCTTTCTGGCGGTACCCCCAGCGCAAGCACACCCTTACCCGCCTTCAGTGCCTTCTGGTATAGCGGATACCAGCAGGGGGATCCAGCATGTGGTTGCCCTGCGCCCGGCGTCCACTGGATAGCGTTGAGTTTCTCCATACTGCACAGTGCGTCCAGATGCTTGATAGCGTTCACACCGTCCAGATGGTAAATGGCGTTGTCCAGCCGTTCACACTGTAACTCCAGATAGGGCAGCACGAACTCATTGAACAGCTCGGTGCTGATCATGCAGGACATGTCGCACTGCAGCTTGCAGGTTCGCCCGATGCCCCAGATATTAAACGCTGAGAAGACGGTGCCGCCGTCCTCGTCGCGGATAATCTGCTCGAAGGCATCGTAGTAGTCAAAGTACCGCTCCAGAATATCTCTCTGCAGGCGATGCACATGGTCAGGGTAGTCTACGAGGTCGGTCAGCAGTTCCAGCGTGCCGCGCAGAGATGCCAGCGTATCCAGGTTCTCCACCAGGTCGGGGAAGCTCACCAGCGCTTTGCCCTTGAAATGCTCCATCGCCTGCCGAGCCATCTCGGTGTTTATCTTCCAGTACTTCTCCTCGGGGTTGTACGGCGGTATCTGTGCAGTGGTGATGTCGTCGAACACCTTGCCATACCACACAGTGTTATGGTCAAAGGTGGGCGGGCTGCCAAGATGGATAGCCAGGCTGCCTGGTCCCAGATTGGTATCGAACCATGGGAAGCCATCGCCGCCGTGGTAGGTATGCGCAAAGTGCCATTCCTGCTCGCTAATGCGATATTCGATATCCAGCCAGCGTTCCTCTGGCGTCGGGTTGGGCTTAGGCTGGGGGACATCTATCACTGGCTCTCTTAACGGCGCATACACGATAAGAAGCGGTCCCTCTATCTCTTCTCGCGCCCACCACGCCATATAGCGCGGCTTCACTTGATCCCAGTCCGGTTTATACAGCAGCGACACCCTCGTCATCCTCCTGTCTCAGTGACTGCTGTCATGTTCTGTGAAGGAATAGCCGGTTCCTTGTGTAAAAAGGATACTACGCATCATCCACTGGCGCGAAGTACTGCGTCTGTGTTATTAGTCTGTCTGACCAATACGGTCATTCTGAGCGCGAACGAAGAACCTCAGAGATGCTTCGCTATCGCTCAGCATGACAAATGGAATTGAATCGCACTGCTCGTACTTCGAGAGGAAGTAGACAGATGAAAACAGTTGTGACACTATTGCTACTGGCAGCATTCACCGTTGGGGCGTACGCCCAACCGATAAGGGAATGTCTGGTACTGCCTGTGCCGAGCGGGATGTTGCACTCTATTGTCCACACAGACCCAGTGCAGGCTCTACAGGTATCCGGCGCGTGGACGGCTCCGAAGGTGGGTGATACAGTTGTCTTCCCGGACGGCTCTACCCGGCAGTGGGAGGCGGTCGCCGCGAACGCGGAGGGCTGGTTTGAACATCCTGCTCTGCGCAACGGCTATGCCTATGCCGTTGTGTCGTCTGATCGCGAGAAGGTGGCGCTGCTGGAAGCGCAAGGCTGCGTCACAGTGGTCATAAATGGCGAGCCGCGGGTGGGAGACGTGTACCAGCACGGTTATGTCAGGATACCCGTGTTGCTGAAGCAGGGGCAAAACGAGCTGCTCTTCCGTTGCAGTCGCGCGGGGAGATTGTCTGCTCGGCTCAGCAACGCGCCGGCAGAGGGAGCTTTACTGGACGTTCGTGACGCCACTCTGCCTGACCTGGTGGTGGGCGAAGAGACGGATGTGTGGCTCGGTATCGTGGCGATTAACGCTTCCATGCAATCCCTGCGAGGGTTGACTATCGTTGCTGCACACGAGGGCGGACGGACATCGGAAAGCGTTGTGCCTGCTCTACCGCCCCTTAGCATCTACAAAGTGCCGGTACGTGTGCGCGGTCTCGCGCCCCGTGCAGCAGGAGCGCGCAGGGTAGAGCTGCGTTTGTTGCGTCAGGAGGGCAAGCAGAAGTTTGTACTGGACAGCGCTGAAGTGACCCTGCGCATCCGTGAAACGCACGAGTCGCAAAAGCGCACCTTCATCAGCTCCGCCGACGGTAGTGTGCAGTATTATGCGGTATTGCCTGCGCAAAGGCTAAGCAGAGACTCCCCTGCCCCCGCTCTGGTACTGACACTGCACGGCGCGGGGGTGGAGGCAATCGGACAGGTGGATTCCTACTCGCCCAAAACGTGGGCGACGATAGTCGCTCCGACTAACCGCCGCCCCTTCGGGTTCAGCTGGGAGGAATGGGGGAGGCTAGATGCTCTCGAGGTGCTGGAACTGGCGCAGAAGCGATGGCGCACCGACCCATACCGCGTCTACCTCACCGGGCACTCTATGGGCGGACATGGCACGTGGCACGTCGGGTTGACTCATCCCGACCGTTTTGCCGCCATCGCTCCCAGCGCGGGGTGGGTGAGTATCTGGACCTATGGTACAGGCGCTCGGCTGGGACAGCGTGAACAGCCCGCTGACGAAAAAGCCGACCCGATAGCGGCTTTTCTTCTACGGAGCGCCTCACCAAGCGACACCCTGTCGCTTGTGCGCAACAGCCTGATGCAGGGCGTGTACGTGCTGCACGGCGACGCTGACGAGGTCGTGCCCGTTACGGAATCGCGCTCCATGCACAAGAGTCTCTCCCCCATCCACCGCGACTTCGAGTACCACGAGCAACCTGGCGCAGGACACTGGTGGGACCTCTCCGACGAGCCGGGTGTAGACTGTGTGGACTGGATGCCCATATTTAATTTCTTCGCCCGCCGCCGTCTTCCCACGCTGGACAGCGTGAGGCAGATTGAGTTTACTACCATGAGTCCCGGCGTGTCTGCCTCGTGTTACTGGGTGAGCGTCGAAATGCAGCAACAGCAGATGAAGCCCAGTACGGTAAACCTGCGCTACGATCCCGGCAAACGCCGCTTCGCAGGAACCACCAGCAACGTGGCGAGGCTGTCGCTCCATCTGGAACACATGAAGCCGGGAGCGCCTCTCAGCGTGGAGCTGGATGGGCAGGCTATCGGCAATATCTCCTACCCCAGCCGCGAACGGAGGCTGTGGCTGATAAGGGAGAATGGGCACTGGAAGCTATCCGCTGCGCCCTCGCCTGCGCTCAAGTCGCCGCAGCGATATGGAGGCTTCAAGAGTGTGTTCACAAACCGTCCGGTGCTGGTGTACGGCACAAAAGGCACGCCTGAAGAGAACGCCTGGGCGCTGGCAAAAGCGCGATTCGATTCGGAGTCCTTCTGGTACAGAGGCAACGCCACCTTCGAGGTGATCCCGGACACCGAATTCCAGCCCGACCGCTACCGCGACCGCAACGTGGTGCTATACGGCAACGCCGAAACCAACGCGACGTGGCAATTGCTACTCGGTGATAGCCCCGTGCAAGTGCATCGCGGGGCAGTGCATATTGGCGACAAAGCCCTCAGTGGAGAAACGCTTGCCTGTCTGTTTGTACGCCCACGAGCCGGCTCCGTCACCGCGCTGGTAGGAGCGGTTGCTGGCACAGGATTGGTTGGAATGCGCTTGACCAACCGGTTACCATACTTTATTACAGGTGCAGGCGTGCCTGACTGCCTGGTACTCTCCGCCGATATGCTGACGAAGGGATTAGAGGGCGTACTGGCAGCAGGCTTCTTCGGCGCGGACTGGAGCGTGCAAAGTGGCGAGTTCGTGTGGAGGTAATAGCCTCCGCTGGAGGGCGAAGCTCCCGCCGAACCGTCCCTTTTCAATGGTCGCGACAGAGCGCGACCCTCCAGCGGCACGCGCATCCTGCGCGTGGCTCATGGGCGAGACGCCCCTGCCACATTGGCTCGGCATGACAAATGGCAGGTTGGCTCACTTCACCTCTGCCCGGCATGGCAGCGGCAGCGGGGTTCAGTAATCTTCTGGCATCGATACTACAAAATCACAACCTGGCATAACTTCCAGGAGATCAGTGGTTCGGTTTTCCAGCGTCTCCTGCGTTGTATCCGCCTCGCAAATCTTCCACCATATCGGGGGTTAAATGGTTCAACGTGATGTTAGCCATGCGCGCCGTCACTATAAGGCGACAGCTCATTTCAAAGGATTCCACGCGCATCAGCACATCCGAGACGGATGAGTGGAAAGTGATAATACCGTGGTTAGAGAGAATGATTGTCTCATGGTCGCGCGCCGCCTCGCCAACTGTATCGGCGAGAAGCTGGGTACCCGGACGGATGTACGGAACGCGGACAACACGCCCCAGATAGAAAATGTTCTCGACATTCAGGTCAGTGGGGATTTGCAGGCTCGAACACGCAACCAGCGTAGCGTAAACTGGAGAGACGTGTACCACCACTTGCGCATCCGGGCGGTTGCGGTAGATAGCGCGGTGCATCGGCGTTTCTATCGAGGGCCTGGCTCCAGCGAAGTCTTGCTTGTGCAGGCAGCAGAGCACTGTTTGCTCTGGTGTGAGTTTACCTAACCACGCGCCGGAGGCGGAGATGAGGAAGTGCTCTTCATCGACGCGCAGGCTGATGTTGCCCGACGTGCCCCAAGCCAGCGCCCGCTCAGCCAGATAATGCCCCACTTCGCACAGCTGTTGCCGGAGACTATCCAGTTTCATCCTGTGCCAATCTCTCCCGGATGCGACGCACGGTATAACGTAACCGCTCACGCAGCCGCTGCACCGGCTCACGTAGCTGAGGATATTCACCTCGCTGGTAGACGATTTTGCCGGCTACCATTGTCATCAGCACATCCGAAGCGCGTGCGGAAAACACCAGAGCAGCGTATGGATCGTAAGCGGGGAAACAGTGCACGTTATCGAGCGCGACCACGCACAGGTCTGCCTGTTTGCCAGGCTCCAGTGTGCCAATCTGCTCCGCCATACCCAGAGCGTGCGCCCCGCCCGCGGTGGCTGTCTCCACTGCTCGACGCGTCGTCACGCCGCAATCCACTCCGCGTACCGCCCTCTGCAGCAGTACCATACTGCGCATCTCCGCGAACATGTCCAGCGTGTTGTTGCTTACCACGCTATCGGTACCCAGACCGACTCGTACACCGCGCTCCAGCCATTCGCCGAGCGGAGCGATACCGTTGGTCAACTTTGCGTTGGACTGTGGACAGTGGGCGACCGCAGTGTGTGTGGCGGCGAACAGTTCTGTATGGCGTGGTTCGGTTTGCACTGCGTGTACGAGCAGAGTGTTCGCGTCCAGCCAGTTCTGCTCGTGCAGGATGTCTACAGGGTGCTTGCCGTGCACTTCCCATCGCATCTCTCGTTGCGCATACATCTGGGCGAACTTGCCTTTGCCCTCCTGCAGCAGAGCGATTTCGTCTGAGGACTCGGCTGCATGGATACACACGGGATAACCTTTCCGACGGGTATACTCACGCAGGGCAGCCATCACCTCCAGGCGGACGGTATACAACGTGTGGGGGGCAACGCCCACCTGCACGGCTGTGCCCTGCGTGGCGCGGTGTAGCTGCTGCAGCTTGTTTTCCAGTTCATCCAGCGTTTTCGCGACGGTTTGCTCTGGCGATACGGCAAAAACCTCCTGATACACCCGACCACGCAAACCTACTTGTGTCAAAGCGTATACCGCTGCCCCCGAATCGGTAGTATCCGCCACTGTAGTGGTTCCGGATGCCGCTGCTTCCAGTGCGCCCCAAAGCGCGGAATCGCGCCATTCTGACTCAGTGAGCGCCGCTTTCAGGTCCACCAGCCGACGTATCCATTCGAAGAAGGGTGTATCTTCAACTGCGCCGCGCAGGACTGTCAGCTCCAGGTGCGTGTGGGCATTGACCAACCCCGGCAGAATGATCGCTTCTCCGAAGTCGAGCACATCTGCGCTTCCGCGCGTGCCAGAACGGCGGCGTACATCCACGATCACCCCGTTTTGTACCACCACTTCGCCTTGTTCGATCGGTTGCTGGGTGATAGGCAGCACCCAATCAGCTCGCACAATCACAATGGAACGCTCCACGCTCGGTCGAGATCGTAGTACGTTACATTTTTGGCATGTCCGTCGCCGAACAACACATTGTAGCGGTAACCACGGTACACTCTGGGGTTGAAGCATTCACTGAGGGTACGCATGATGCCTTCGCTGCCGTGCCATGCGCCGCTGCTGTCCATGATGACGTTTGTCTCCGCTGGGTACTGGAAGTTAGACAGGATCATCTGTCGGAACGCAATCTCAGTACGGAAGACGTAGCTGGTGCCGAACTTCTGGTAAGAAGAGGGCGTGGCGTCCAGTGGTTCACAGTTGAAATCCTGGTACACGTAGCCAATATCCGACGGGCAGCGCCAGAGTTCCGCGCTGCGGCAGTATGGCTGAAGCACTTCGTGCAACATGGGCATATAGGGTATCCACTGCTGCCAGTAGGGATGGTCGTTCCAAATCTGTGGTGTGTACTTGTCGGTAGCGTCTACCGCCCACGGATAGCGTTCATCGTAATCTTCAGCGTACATCATGATTGCCATGCCGATCTGGCGGATATTGGAGAGGCAGGAGGTTTCGCGCCCCTTAGCGCGAGCGCGTGAAAACACCGGGAAAAGCAACCCTGCCAGCAAGGCGATAATGGCGATGACCACCAGCATTTCGATAAGCGTAAACGCCGCACGACGGAACATGAGAGTGCCTCCTTAACACATGGTTGTCTCTGCAGCTACCTGCACGAAGGTGTGCATCAGGCGTCTTGTTGCCTCCGCTTCCGGGTCCATCTCCGGATGCCACTGTACCCCGACGAAAAAACGCGCATCCTCCAGTTCAATAGCTTCCACCACGCCATCGGGCGCGATGGCGGTTGGCAGGAAACCTGTAGCCACAGCCTTCACCGCCTGATGGTGCGAGCTAACGATTTCCACCTCTGCACTACGCAATATCTGCCGTAACAGACTGCCTTCGCGTATCGCCACGGTATGGCGGGCAGGTGGTTCAGCTGATGATTGCCTGCGGTGCTTAATGCAATTGCCGATTTGGGAGGGGATATCCTGCACCAGCGTGCCGCCGAAAGCGACGTTGAGCAGCTGGCAGCCGTAGCAAATGCCCAATACAGGTTTGCCTCGCTCGCGGAACAAGCGCACCAGCGCGATTTCAAACAGCGGGCGCTCCTCGGGAAGGGCGTCTGTCTGCTGGCTCTCCTTTTCTCCGTATAAGGCAGGGGGAATATCCCTGCCTCCGCTTACAACAAGCCCATCTAACATACGCACATAGTGTTCCACCAGCCGTTCATGCTGCAGGGGAGCCAGAACTACCGGCGCGCCCCCCGCCTGCTCTACTGCGCGGATATACCGCCTCCCCAGCGAAACAACCTCCTCACCCTGTTGCTCGTAGCCCGTCGTAATGCCGATACAAGGCGTTTTCATATCCGTTCCCGTGTCTGACGTTGTAGCCATTATACCATACGCAATGGAAAGGGGGAAGAGTAGAAAAGGACGACGAATGTAGACGAGAAGGTATTGCTGGCAGGAGGTCTGACAGCGAAGCACATATTGTGTTACTTACGAACAACAGGTGCGGGAGGAGGTATGTGAACTATGTCCTGGCGAGCAGTGGGACTGTTCCTTCCTGCTCTGCTTTCGGCGGCATCGGCAGGGCAGTTGCAGTTTCAGGAGAAGGTAAGCTACGGCGGTTGGGCGAACTGCATCCGCCTGAGCAATGGACGCATCGAACTCATTATCACCACTGATGTGGGTCCGCGCGTTATCCGCTGTGGTTTCGTAGGCGGGCAAAACCTGTTTCATGAGTTCAAGAGCGACCTGGGCAAGACTGGAGGCAGCGAGTGGCGTCCATACGGGGGACATCGCCTGTGGCACGCACCCGAACAGATGCCCCGTACCTACTCGCCTGACAACGACCCTGTACAATACAGCTGGGACGGTAAGACCCTGATTGTGACGCAAAGGGTGGAGCCCTCCACTGGCATTGTGAAGCAGATAGAGATTACCCTGTCGCCTGACAAGGAGCACGCGAAACTGGTGCATCGCCTTATGAACAAAAATCTCTGGGACATCGAGGCGGCGCCATGGTGTCTGACCTTTATGGCTCAAGGAGGAAGAGCCATCTTCCCTCAGGAGCCGTATATCCCGCACTCAGAGTATCTTCTGCCCGCGCGTCCGCTGGTGCTTTGGCACTATACGAACATGCGCGACCCACGCTGGATTTGGGGCACGAAGTACATCCAGCTGAAGCAAGACCCGACCGTTCCCCCAGACGACCGCGGCAAGCAGAAGGTGGGTATGCTGAATAAGCAAGGCTGGGCGGCGTATGTGCTAAGAGGCGAGGTGTTTCTGAAGCGCTACGCCTACGACGCCAACGCCGTCTACCCCGATTACGGTTGCAACACCGAGGTCTTCACCAACGCCGATATGCTGGAGCTGGAGACGCTGGGACCGCTGGGTAAAATCCCAGCCGGTGGCTCAGTGGAGCATGTGGAACACTGGTTCCTGTTCAAGGCGGACGTGGGAACGGAGGAGTCAGATATCGACGCCAAATTGCTACCTCTGGTGCAGCAAACGGACAGTCTGGTCAAATAGACCCTGTTTGTAGCGCGAACATTTTGTTCGTGAGGCGGTACAGCCTTGTGCGGTGTGCGATGCCGCAGCACGTGACGCGCTGGGGCACAGCCTCTCGCCACCTGCCCGAAAGGGGTGGAGGTACCGCGTTGTTTGACCGATAATGGGGAATGTGAACGACAGGGACGCTCTTGGTATCAGGATATCGCGCGCGGTGGGGCTGCCGCCGTTACCGCATGTGACTGTGCAGGTGATGCGGCTGATCGATGACCCACGCTCTTCCACAAGGGACTTCGAACGGGTCATTACGCAGGACGCCGCCCTTGCCTCGAAGGTGCTGCGCATGGCAAACTCCGCCTATTATGGCGGCAACGGCAGAATATCCACCGTGAGCCGCGCCATTGCCGTACTGGGCATGAACACCATCCGCACTATCGTGATGTCGCTGACCTTCCATGCAATGGTGCATGCTCGCCAGCGCAGATCGCGTTTTAACCGGCAGGAGTACTGGAGGCATTCTCTGGCTACTGCCATCGCGAGCAGGGTACTGGCGCGCTTGAAACGCTCCAAGTGGGACGAAGAGGCGTTCCTCGCTGGTCTGCTGCACGACATCGGCAGGTTGATAGCGGACCAGTTTCTGGCGGAAGAGATGGACGTATTCATCTCGCACAGCACAGAGATAACCTCCAGTACGGTGGAAGAGATACTGACGCTGGAATCGAAAGTACTGGGTGCGACACACGTCGAATTGGGTGACTTCGCTGCCCAGAAATGGAACCTGCCGGCAGCCATTCGTGCAGGCATTGCCTACCATCACCAGCCGCTGCGGGCGGATAAAGAGTATTTTGAGCCGGTTGCGCTGGTGCACGCCGCGAATTGTCTGGTGAATCAGGCAGAGATAGGCGTATTGATACCCGGCATCCAGCACGAAATGGAGCCATCGGTGAAGGAGTTTCTCGGCATTCCTGAAGAACAGTACGAACCGATACGCCTTGTCGTGGCGAAAGAGGTTATCGAGGCGCAAACTGCCTTTGGGGTAAACTAACTGCCATGCGCAAAAGGATAGTCGCAATCGTTTCAGGGCGTGTGCAGGGAGTCGGCTATCGCGCCTTCGTGGTACGCTATGCCCGTGCTTTGGGGTTGGATGGCTCGGTGCGCAACCTGCCTTCCGGTCAGGTAGAGGTGGTTGCGGAGGGTAACGAAAAAGCATTGAACCAGCTACTCACCTTACTGAAGCAGGGACCGCCTGCAGCGCGAGTGAGCGAGGTGTCGGTGCAGTGGGGGGATGCTACAGGAGCCAACAACGGTTTTCATATCGCATGGTAGCCCCCCACCGCCCTGCTTAACTGCTCCACTCAGAAGCCAGTTGCGATAGCGTTACGAAGCGACAGCCGTGTTCGCGCAGGTAGACGGCACATTCGCGCCAGTTCGCCACCCCGTTCGCCCAGTCGCGCGCGCCGATGCTGATCACCGGGCTTTCCCGAAGATAACGGTCTAAAATCTTCCGCAGGGAACCCCAGTCCTGATCCAGGTAGGCTACATGCCCCTCGTGCGCCGCAAGAGGCACCAGCAACAGCCTGGCGTCGCCCTGTGCCTTCACGTTGTCATAAGCAGGATGATAGGGTTGAGCCGGCGCGCCGGTCCAGTCCGCCGTGCCCTCCATGACCACGCCCGGCGCTGGCGTTCCATCCACCATAATACCGATGTCCTCCAGGTAGCGCAGATCGGAAGAGCGTAAATCATGCTCCGCTGCGCGGAACGCTGTGGGCTTCACATGGCACTGCTTGAGCAGGTCTTTCCCCTCCTGGATCAGGATGGCGCGTTCGCGTTCACTGGTGATACGGTTGCCGTTGCTCTGAAAATGGACTCGTAGACCGATTTCATGCCAGGAAGGGATTCGGTGCAGGTACTCACGGTGATAAAGCATGATGTTGCTCATTGGGTCGCTTGCGGAAACGGTGATCAACCAGGTCATAGGCACGTGGAACTCTTCGGCGACGCGCACCAGTTCGGGCGTATAACACTGTCCCTGGTTTGCCGCCGCGCAGTCCACGCTGACCACTACGGTCGCCATGGGAACCACCCCCCTTTACGGTGATGTTTGGTTTTGATTTAGGCAGCGGAGGCGGAAAGTCCTGCTCATTTCGCGCGAAGCGAAGAATCTCCGAGATGCTTCGCCTTCGGCTCAGCATGACAATACTGGAGGGTCGCGCTCCGTCGCGACCGCTTAAAACCCAAAGGCTCGGCGGGAGTCTTGCCCTCCACCCTCGTTGTCATTCTGCGAAGAATCTCCGAGATGCTTCACTGCGTTCAGCATGACAGGAAAAACAAGATGCTTCGCCTTCGGCTCAGCATGACACAGGATGGTCACTTTGCCACAACATTAAAAAGGCTACAGAACTCACACCACCACATTCTGCGGGCTACCCTGCAGGAAGGCGTACAGGTTCTCCAGCGTCGTATCCAGAATGCGCTGCACCGCCTCCTGGCTGTTGAAAGCGATGTGGGGGGTGAACACCACGTTCTCGCGCCGCAGTAGCGCTTGCGCCTGCACCAGCTGTTTCAATGTCTGCTCGGCGAGGGGTATTCTTAACAACGCGCTCTCTTCAGTAATAAACTCCTCGCCCTCAATGACGTCCAGTCCCGCGCCAGCGAGGATGCCCTCCTCCAAAGCCCACAACAGAGCTTCTGTATCCACTACCGAGCCTCGCGCGGTGTTAACAAGCAACGCGCCTCGCTTCATTTTACTCAGCGCCTCACGATTAATCAGATGATGTGTAGCTGGTGTTGCGGGCACGTGCAGAGTCACGATGTCCGACTCGCGCAGCAGGGTATCCATGTCAGCGTAGGAAAAGCCCAGCACATCCGCCAGCAGCCTTTGGGGGCGGGCGTCGTACGCTAATACGCGCATCCCGAACCCACGCGCGATGCGTATCACGTGCAAACCAATGCTCCCCGCGCCGACGACGCCAAGCGTCTTGCCATACAGGTCAAATCCGCGCAAGGTGCGGGCGTTGTACTCTCCCCGCAGGCTCTGGAAATACGCCGCGTGCAGCTTGCGCGATAGCGACAAGATCAGCGCGAAGGTATGCTCTGCTACCGTGTTCTCGCCGTAATGCGGTACGTTGCACACGGTCACTCCGCGTTCTCGACAGGCGTTGAGGTCGATGTGGTCGTAGCCTGTAGACATTGTCAGCAGTAGGCGCAGACGAGGTAGCGCCTCGATAGTGGCGAGGCTCAATTTCGTGCCGATGAAGATGGCAACGGCGTCGTACTGTCTGCAACGCTCACAACCCGCGGGGTTGAGCGGTTCAGGTACACAATCTATCTGAACTTGCTTGGAGATACCCAGCCGATGTAAGCCCTGCTTCAGGTACTGCGCCTGCCAGTCGTCTACCTCAAAAAAACCGACCTGCATCGCGTTCATAGCATGATAATTATACCGCATCCGGCAAGCAGAGGGAGGTCCGGCACTCTGTCTGCAGGAACCTCTCAAGCCAACACCGAATTGCCCTACAGCAATACGTAGAGGAGCGAGATGAGCAATAGCACAATCCGCTTAGGCATTGTGGGAGCAGGAGGGCGTGGAGCCAGTTTCAAAGCGGCGGTTGATGCCCTACCTGAAGTGCAGATACAGGCAGTGTGCGACGTAGATGAAACACGGGCACAGCGCGTCGCAACGTTGACAGGCGCGCAGCAGACCTTCACCGACTACGAGCAGATGTTAGAGAGAGCGGATATCGACGCGGTGATTGTGGCAACACCTATGCCGCTTCACGCACCACAGTCTATCGCCGCTCTACGACGCAATATTCACGTGCTCAGCGAAGTGCCTGCCGCAGTTTCAGTGGAAGAATGCAAAGAGCTGGTACGGGCGGTGCGAGAGAGCAAAGCAGTGTATATGATGGCAGAGAACTATCTCTACGCCAAGCCCATTGTACTGGTGAAGGAGCTGGTGCGCCGGGGGTTGTTTGGAACCACCTATTACGCGGAGGGCGAGTACATCCATGAGCTCAAAGAGTTGAACGAACTCACCCCCTGGCGACGCACGTGGCAGACCGGCATCAACGGCAATACCTACCCCACACACAGCATTGGTCCCATCCTGGAGTGGATGCCGGGCGACCGTGTGGTCTCCGTTTGCTGCGCCGGAAGCGGGCATCACTATCGCGACGCGCGGGGCGAACTGTACGAAAACGAGGATTCCACTGTCACCCTGTGCAAGATGCGCTCCGGTGGACTGGTCAAGCTGCGGCTGGACATGCTCTCCGACCGCCCACACGCGATGAACGTGTATCAATTGCAGGGAACCGACGGTTGCTACGAATCGGCGCGGGCGCATGGCGAACAGGACCGCGTGTGGCTACGTAGCCTCTGCCCCGATATGAACACGTGGCTGCCCCTGCACGGTCTGGAGGCGCAATTCCTGCCCGAAGAGTGGAAACGCCAGGAGGAACTGGCACGACGCACCGGACATGGCGGCGGCGACTATTTTGTGATGGCGGATTTCGTGGCGGCGGTGCGCGGTGAGCGACCGCCTGCGGTGGATGTACACTACGCGCTCGATATGACCCTGCCCGGACTGATGAGCCAACTTTCCGTCGCACAGGGCGGACGCTGGATGGACGTACCGGACTCGCGGGTATGGGGCACGGACGCAGAACCGAAGCCGCAACTGCAGATGGTCTTTCCTCCACATCGCTTCGCGTCCCTGCCCGAGCCTTCCCTACCCCAAGGCTACCGTCTGCGCCAGATACGCCCCGGCGAAGAGGAAAAGTATCTTGCCCTGATGCGTAGCGTGGGCTTTGCGGAGAATTGGACGCCCGCCGACGTGCAACGCTTCATGCGCAATGTATTGCCTGGTGGCTTTTTTGTGGTGGAATACGAACCAACCGGCGAGCTGGTAGCCACTGCTATGGCGAACCACGCCCCTACAGAACAACATCCCAACGCAGGTGTGCTGGACTGGGTAGCCGCCGCCCCTGCCCATCAGGGCAAAGGATTGGGTAAAGTGGTGACCGCTGCAGTAGTACGCCTGTTGATACAACGAGGTTACCAGCAGATATACCTGCTCACTGACGATT
>JANWYZ010000230.1 GCA_025054895.1 bacterium
TGAAACGCTTGCTCTCTGCTCTTGTTTTGCTGGCTTTCGTGCTGACCGCAAAGGCAGACACCCTGGAACTGACCGACGGCACGGTTATCCAGGGTTGTTTCGTGCGCGATGAGGGTGTGCGACTGCTGGTGTGGGAGAACATGCAGCAGGTGGGCGGACCTTCCAGAATGTATCCTCGCAGCGCGGTGAAAAGCTTCAAAGTGGAGCGTGACGACACGTGGGACGCCCGCCCCAACCTGCCCGACCTGAGCGTTACCTTCATCGAGCTGAACCCCAAACTGGCGGGGTTGCACGGCAGAGTACATTATGACCAGTGGGGGCGTCCGAAAATTGCAGGAGCGCCGGTGCTACCCGACCTGGGCGAGGAGAGCTACCTGAAGCCCGAAGAGATTGTAAGGGGGCTGAAGCTGAAATATCAGCCCGGCGAGCCGGTGACCCTTACCGCGCATGTAAAGAACGTGGGCTTCGCCACTGCACAGCCGTTCGATTATGTATGGCTGATAGACGGCAAAGAGGTAAGCCGGGGCAGGTACAGAGGTAGGCTGCGTGAGATGGAAGAAGCCACCTTCGCGCTTCGCTGGAACTGGCAGGAGGGGTTCCACCATGTCACCTTCCGCATCGTTACCAGCCAGAAAGAAATTGCCACCATCAACAATGAAATCACCGACCCGCTGTGGGGCTGGGGGTTCTTCTATATCGTCAGCAATCGGCGTGTGCAGATGTGGCACACGTTCCGTAGCGCTTTTGGAACCTTCTGCTTCGAGGATTACTACCGCTGGCACATCGACATCATGAACCTGCTGTTCGCGCACAGCATCTTCCCCGCTGCACCCGAAGGCATCAGGGCACGGGTGCGTCTGGACCGCATCATCTACACCGACGACGTGGACAGAGCCGTGCAGAGCCTCATAGCGCAGGACGGTATCGCCTACCATCAGGGCGGATGGGTGTGGCATGACAGCCCGGAGGAAAAGGCAGGCAAGTGGGTACCGCCTACAAAGGACTGGCGGCAGAACACCGAGTGGTCGTTGCCTCATGAACTGGGGCATCAGCTGGGCTTAACCGATTGGTATGCGCTGGATTACGCCGGGCACGAATACCACAGGATGCCAGACAACGGCGAACCCATCGCGCACTTTATGACCCACCCCGTGACCATGATGCACTGGCACGGACCGCACGTATTCTCGGAGGCGGATGCGGGCTATCTGAACATGACATGGGACAAACCGCGCGGACACTTTGGCGACCACTATTTCGCCATTCCCACCGAAAACTTCCTGCGGGTGGTGGATGTCAACGGTAAGCCTGTGCCCGGTGCGACGGTGGAAATTTTCCAGCGCGGTTGTGTGGTAGACTCCGGTGGTCAACCGGGTGAAGAGGCGGGCGTAAAATACTTTCCTGTCGTAGAGGATGGCAACTTTGACCATCCTGTGTCGAAAGAGCCTGTCATCGTGGGGGTGACCGACGCGGACGGTATGCTGCGGCTGCCCAACCGACCGGTGAAAGAGGTACGCACGCTCAACGGCTTCCACCGTCGCCCAAACCCCTTTGGCAACATCAACGTAGTAGGTGGACGCGGGCTGATGCTGGCGAAGGTTAGCAAATATGGACGCCCCTGTTACTACTGGCTGGAGATTACCGATTTCATCACCGCATGGTTTCGCGGGCAGAAGGACAGGTGCATCATCACACTGAGGACTCCATACGGCTCGGTGGACTCGCCCCTGCCGCCCAGAAACGTTAAGGTAGAGCGCCTCGACGAACACCGCGTGAAGGTAACATGGGAGAAGCCCGAGGTGCGTCATGAACAGCAGTACCTGCACCGCGCCATCGGGTATTGCGTGTATCGGCGAGTCTCCAGTGACGGGCTGAACGACCGCCCCTGGTTTCCTGTGGCAACGGTTGGTCCCGATACCTTCGAGTGCATTGTGGACCTGCGTCAGCGTCCAGAAGACATCTACTGGTTCTCACAGGCCAATCGGTTCGCCGTGTCTACCATTGGCGAACTGTCGGTGCAAAGCGAGCTGGTGGAGACTCTACTGCCACAGAAACCATAGTTTGTCGATAAGCAGACGTGCGCCTGCGCTGCCGGTGTTGACGAAGATGCGCACGAACAGGTCGCCTTCGTAGGAGACCCACCGGCTTGCGGGCGCAGGCAGGCTAAACCGAAGCGTCGTGCCTGCGTGTTGCGTTGCCTCCGCGCTGAACACCTCTACCCAGTTGCCGTATGGGTAGCTGCCAGAGCTGAAATCGTAAAGCTGGATGCTTTCCACAGGGTTGTTGGCTGTTCCCTCATAACGTCGCAGGTACTCGCAGGCGATTGCTGAGACGGTGCCCTTATCCAGCCCGCGCACGAGCAGCTTGAGCTCTATTGCCCTGCTGTTGTCCGTTCGTGGACGGGCAACCAGCGTTTTGCCGTCTGCTTCCAGCAGCTCCGCGTATCCACCGCTCAGCTGCGCCCCCTGCCCATACCGTCCAATAATACCCACGTCGCTTGGAGCAGCAGCGAAAGGTGTGTCGGGCGGTGCCGCCGTCATCCAGTGGCGATTGGAGTTTCTACCGCGTACCTGCACCTGCAGCCAGCCCGACGCAGCGCCCGGCGGAACGCGCACCACGATGCGCGAGTCGCTCCATTCCAGCACCTGTAGTGCAGGTTGAGGGCGAGGGGTTGGGCGTAGAGAAGCGGGGTTAAGATTTGTCTCCACCCCAACCCTCCCCGCAGGCGGGAAGAGAACCGGGGCTTCTGTACTCGTCGAGAACCTCCGTTGCGACAGCGCCATTAGCTGCCTTCCTTGCAATAGCACTCGCCCCGCGCTGGCGTGCCAACCGAAACCCCGTCCAAAGATGGTTACTGTGCCGCCGGTAGCAGGTATGCGGTGTGGGCTAATCCAGTGAATACGCGGCGTGGTAGGGTACCAGGGTTCCAGCAAAGGCAGCAGATTCAGCGCCTGCCAGGCATCTACCCTGCCGTAGTTAGAGAAATATCCCGCCACCGGGTCATTCAGCGGAAGCGAGGAGTATTCCAGTGCGGCGCGGATACGCTCGATGGGCGCGTTGGGCTGCAGCGACCATAACAGGGCGGCAACGCCTGCGGCGTTAGGCGTGGCTGCGGAAGTGCCAGAGAAACGGTCGGTGCTTCCACCGCCCCATGTAGTTGCCATGATGCCCACGCCGGGCGCGCTCACATCCACCCATGAGCCAAACGTAGAGAAGCTCGCCTTGCGGTCAGCGGATGTGGTCGCCGCCACAGCCACCGCTTTGTCGTAACCAGCAGGGTAGATGGGAAACGGCTCGTCGAAGTTACCTGCTGCTGCAATCACCAGGCAGCCCTTGCTCCAGGCGTAGTCCACTGCGGCTCGAAGCAGCGGCGTGAGGTCATCGCTGAAATAACTGATGCTCTGCACTTTTGCGCCCATGTCCGCCGCGTACACTACTCCGGGCGCGAACATCGAATCGTAGGAGTAACCATTCGACAACCCGATTTTCACACACATCACGCGACACCGGTAGGCAACGCCTGCCATCTGCTGACCGTTATCTCCCACCGCGGCGATGATACCGGCGCAGGCTGTGCCGTGACCATGGTCGTCCATCGGGTCGCGGTCGCCGTAAGCGAAATCCCATCCAAGGTCGTCGTCTACAAACCCGTTGCTGTCGTCATCGACTCCGTTGGCGGGGATTTCGCCCGGATTACGCCACACGTTCGGAGCCAGCTCCAGATGATTATAGTCCACGCCGGTATCCAGCACCGCCACCACCACTTCCGGACTGCCCTGCGTCACGTCCCATGCGGCAGGCACGTTCATCTTGAACAGATTCCACTGTCTGGGTACCAGTGGGTCGTTAGGAAGATACGCCATGCGGTACGCACGGTCGGGAAAAGCCTCTCGAACCAGTCCTTTCGCCTTCAAATGTGCGATGGTCTCGTCTACCTGTCCATAGGGCACTTTCAGCACCGTATAGCCCAGCTGCGGGATGTCGCGTACCGCGTTGTAGCCAAGCTGCTCCGCAGCATGCCTTGCCATTGCATGAGGAAAGCGCACGATAATGCGGTCGGGCGCGGCGAGCACCCGGCTGTGCGAGGTAAAAACTGGTTCCAGCGACCGATCAGCCCAGGATATGGTACAGAGTAGAAGCAAGAGTACGGTGAATGGACGCACCATGATAATTAACCTCTCCCGTTTCGAAAACATGAGATGCAAAGCGCACCTATCTTACGCCATTTGGGTAGCGGACGTCAAGCATCCGTTCATTTCTCAGAAAACAGGGAATACCGCCAGCCAGCCAAGCAGCGGCTTGCAAAGGCTTACGGGCTGTGGTAGTCTTTTAGCCGGGGAGTGATGGAAATGGTGTACACCTTAGAGAAAACCAGAACCTTTGAGATATCCCGCCGCCGCTTCACGCGCGAGGAGTATCACCGTCTGGGCGAACTGGGCTTCTTTCGCGGCGAACGGGTGGAACTGATAGAGGGAGATATCGTGCGTATGTCACCAGTTAGTCCGTTGCACGGCGAGGTCGTCACGCTGATTGCAGAGACCCTGTGGAACCTTTTCGGGAAGGGCTACCGTGTGCGGGTTCAGCAACCTCTCGCCATCGGCGACAGCGAACCTGAACCCGACATCGCCGTTGTCGCTGGAAAGCCGGGCGACTACCGCGAGGCGCATCCCACCACTGCCCTCCTGGTGGTGGAAGTCGCCCAAACCTCTGTGGAGTATGACCGCGAGGTGAAAGCCCCCTTGTATGCCCGAGCGGGCGTTCCCGAATACTGGATTGTCAACTTAGACGAGGGTTGCATCGAGGTCTACCGTGACCCTGCTCCGCTGGGCGAGGGCTACGCCTACCGCTCGCGACGCCTCTACACACGGGGCGAGCAGATAGCTCCACTCCAGAAGCCTGAGGCGACAGTGAAGGTGGAGGAGCTGCTGTTGGGGTGAATGTGTAGGTATTGCGAG
>JANWYZ010000231.1 GCA_025054895.1 bacterium
GGAACCTCCGCTACCTTGACGCTGGGCATGACCTCAGGTATAATGTATGGAGGCAGGGGGCAGGACATAGCGGGCAGCTGTTTCCAGCTGTGACTCGCGGGGGTAGCTCAATGGCAGAGCTCCAGCCTTCCAAGCTGGCGGTGCGGGTTCGATTCCCGTCCCCCGCTCCAGTACCACCTCTGCTACTCCACAGATGCCTGCTGCACAAGATGTGGTGTGCCCCAGACTGACAAGATTCTAAAAGCTGGCGTTCTACGGAAAGGAGGAACGTGCGAGATTGATAGAGAACCAGATATTGTTATAATCTCTCCGCTTCCGGCCTCCCAACGGCTGACATACATCATCCTCCCCGCGCGCCAACAGCACCGAGCGTATTCTCAATGTTCTCGCTTCATAGCACAATGCGCACATTTACTATAAAAACCATAGCACAAATCAGTTAAATCTAGCGAGGAGATGACGTCCATGCAAAGGACGTGTCATGCTGGTGGGGTTATCTCGAAGATGACATACTTTTGTTGATACATAATGACTATTACAATTTATTAAATGACAATATATAGCAATTAAGATATGACCTGCTTTGTACCTGTACCCGTGAAAAAACTCGTAGAAAAACTGGGGAAATACCTTGACAAATGATGCAGCGTGCTGTAGAGTATAAGCAATGCTGTAATCATAGCAGTCATAGCAAGAGGATGCAGCAATGATTCCGTTACACTTAAACCCGCGTCTGCGCACACCGCTCTATGTGCAAATCGTAGAGCAGGTGGAGGCAGCGATCAGCTCCGGTCAGCTGAAGCCGGGCGTCGCGCTCTGGTCTGCTCGCACCATCGCTCGATACTACGGCATCAGCTACCAGACCGCTGAGCGCGCGCTGACTTTGCTGGCGCAGAGAGGGGTGGTGGAACGGACGAGACGGGGAACAGTTGTTGCTTCCAGCCGCCCAAAACAACCGGTGCAACAGCATCTGGTTGCCCTCATCTACACCTGGCAGATACCGGGCGCTCGTCCTTCCTATTCGGTTGGTGAAATACGCATGTTACATGCAGCAGCGGAAGAGTGTGCCCGGCATCTGTGGGGAAGTCTGTTGCTGCACTTCCCTGACCGAAGGGTATCCGCCAGCTACCTTCAGGAGTGGGAAAGACACCATCGCTTCGACGCGGCGCTGGTGTTCGGCCCCTTGCACGATGAAGGCCTGCTGTGGATGCAGCGACGTGGTTACCCGGTAGTGGTGATAGATGCCGAGCCCGAGGTTCCGGTTCCCCGTGTGGTGCAGGCAAACCGCGAGGGCGCCCGGCTAGCGGTGCATGAACTGGTTCGATTAGGTCACCGACGCATCGGCTTCTTCACCGGTCATTACATGCCTCACTACGCCCAGCGTTTCGACGGCTATATGGAGGCGTTGCAAGAGGCGGGTATTACCCTCGAAGCAAATTGGGTGATGCAGCATGGTCAGCCTCGTCCTGCAGTTCAAGAGGCGCTGAAGCGGCTACTACAAGTGCGTCCGCCCCTGACGGCAATCGTGGGAGCGTCGGACATCTTATTGGCGTTCGCCTATCCCGCGATTACGGAGATGAACGTGCGTGTGCCGGAAGACCTATCACTCATCGGTTTCGATGACGAGCCGTTCTGCACCACCATGCAGCCACCTCTTTCGTCGGTGCGTGTAGACCTCGAACAGATGGCGCGTACCGGCGTGCGTCTGTTGATGGATATCATGGAGGGCAAGCCAGTTCCACAGCGGGTGGAGACACCCGCCCAGGTGGTGCTGCGCGACTCTTGCGCACCGCCACGCTTTTAAGTAAAACGACGACTCCAAGGAGGTTTCAACATGAAGACTCGACACGGTTTTACACTGATTGAGCTGCTCGTAGTGATCGCGATTATCGCGATACTGGCAGCGATTCTGTTCCCGGTCTTCGCGCAAGCCCGCGAAAAGGCGCGACAGGCTTCGTGCTTGTCCAACATGAAGCAAATTGGGCTCGGCATGATGATGTATCTGCAAGATTACGACTACACGTCCATGCGAGACACCTTCTGGACGTTCGACCGTTTTGGCTTCTGCTGGAACGGGATGCTCTACCCGTACGTGAAGAATAAGGGCATCTTCAAGTGCCCAAGCCACGGACTGCCCGCCAATGCTCTGGATTGGGACAACACTCAGAACTACAATCCCGATCTGGAGTATCGCGGCAAGTCCTACGGTATCAGCGTTTACGGTATTGTTCAGTGCGTGGTCTCGCCCGACGGTACCTGGAACACTGAGACGCTGAAATACCCAGCCGAACGCATCGCGTTCTACGAGGTAAAGGCGAACGACGGCTCCGGTTGGGGAGATAACGCCTGGTGGGTGTATCAGAGTGGTCAACCAGACGGCGGGCCAGAAGGGCAAAGGCTCGCCTTCCGCCACAACGACGGCATGAACTGCATCCACATGGACGGACATGCCAAGTACTACACCAAACAGTTCCTGCAGAACCTGATGGACATTACCAAGACGCCGCGCCAGCGCGGACCAGGCGAAAGCCAGTACCTGTTCTACCGGATGATTTACTATCCGTGGAGCATCGATATGAGCCCACAGCAGTAAGATACACAGCACAGGGTTGTCGAGAGCAGTTTTCGTCAACCCTGCGCCGCGCAATCGCTTCACCGGAGGAGCACGCGATGAAGAAAGAGATCAACCCCATAGTGGCAGTGGTGGTCGTTGTGGCGGTTTTAGCGGCGGTCATCTTCTTCTACTTCCGCGCGACCGCGCCGGAAGGGGTGAAAACGCCTGTGCCACCGCGACCAAATCCGCCCGGAGGGATACCGGTACCAACTCAGTAGGTTGAAAGGTAACTGATAAGCGCTTATACCCCTACCCCGGTGGGTTCGTAAAGAGCAAGGGCGGTCTTGCACCGCCCTTGCTGCGCCTTGCGCCTCGACAAAGGCAGAGGGAGGTGTGTATAATGTTTAGCGGTTGCTTGTGGTAGAGGAGGGAGAATGCCACCAACAGCGTTTCCGCGTCGTATCACCGACTTTCGTGGTAAAACATTGATCCTGAAATCGCCGCCCAGGCGCATCGTGTCGCTGACGCCCGGCAGCACGGAGGTGCTTTTTACCATCGGCGCAGGTAAGCAGGTGGTTGGCGTTACCAGCTATTGCGACTATCCCCCCGATGCGAAACGTCTGCCCAAAGTGGGCGATATGCGCACCAATGTAGAAGCGGTGGTGGCTCTACGCCCGGACCTCGTGGTGGCGGACGGTGTGCTGAACCGTCGCTTCGTCCCTGCGCTAGAGCGATTGAATCTTCCGCTGCTCGTTATTGCGCCTAAGACATGGCTGGATGTTGCCCGCGTTATCCGTTTGCTGGGCGAGGCAACAGGGCACGACAGACAAGCAGAAGTTCTGGCGCAACGCTTTCATCAGGTGGAACGAGAAGCCCGTTCCCGCACGATGTCGGCGGCGAAACCCGGCGTGCTGTTCACGTTAAACGTGGAGCCTCTACCGATGTGGGTGGCGGGGCGCAGCCTGTTCGTGGACGACATGATTCGCCTCGCAGGCGGGCGCAACGTGGCAGCCGACGGTGGAACGAACTACTACCCACTCTCTGCGGAGGCTTTACTGGTGCGCGAACCCGATATCATCATCACCACCGTACCCGAAAATCGTCTTTCTCCATTGTACGAGCATCCCGTGTTAAAAAGCCTCAAAGCGGTGCAGAACAAGCAGGTGTACAGCGTGGACTCCAACCTGTTCGTGCGTCCTACCCCCCGCCTGTTGAAGGGTCTGGAGACCCTGAAGGCTATCATCTCGAGGGCACAAAGGGGCTGAGCCGATGCCAGCACGTTCACGCACGCGCTACACAGCGGTTGGCGTGTTACTGTTTGCGCTTGCGGTGGCAACGGCGGTGGCAGCGCTATGCCTGGGCAGCGAGCTGTTTCTACCGCAGCAAGTCTGGCGCATCTTGCAGGGAGGGAGCGCTTCCAGTGATAGTGCGGGTGTGATTGTGTGGCAGTTGCGCTTGCCCCGTATGACCATGGCGGCAATGGTAGGAGTGTTGCTGAGCGTAGCGGGCGTGATTCTGCAGGGTTTGCTGCGCAACGATCTCGCCGACCCCTATACCATAGGCGTCTCTTCTGGCGCGGCGATGGGTGCATCGGCAGCAGTACTGGCGGGCTGGGAAGCGAAGTGGCACGGTTTCGGCGTGCCCCTTGCCGCCTTTGTTTGCGCCGTTGCCGCTACGGTAGTAGTGCTGGTAGTGGCGCGACGGGAAGGGGTGCTGCGCGTCTCGGTGTTCCTGCTGGCGGGGATTGTGGTGGGGTCGTTTATGTGGTCGGTAGTAACGTTGATGCTGACTCTGGCAGGGGCGGATGTAGGACGTGTGTTGTTCTGGTTGATGGGTAGCTTTGCCGACGCTGAGTGGATGCGCGTAAGGCTGCTTTTGCCTTTTTTGGTGCTGGCTATTGTGGGATTGCGAGCGATGGCTTACGGTTTGAACGCCTTCGCGCTGGGCGAGGAAAGCGCGGCGCATCTGGGATTCGACGTGGAAGTGCTCAAGCGCGCGGCGATTGTGCTGGCAGCGTTATGCACCGCAGCGGCGGTATCGGTGAGTGGCATCATCGGCTTCGTGGGTCTGGTGGTACCACACATCGCCAGGCGGCTGTTCGGTGCAGACCACCGGCAGCTGTTCTGGAGCGCAGCAGTGCTGGGCGCGGTGTTGATGGTTTGGGCAGATACGCTGGCGCGGAGCATTGTCCGTCCGGCGGAGATACCTGTTGGGGTGATTACCGCCCTGCTGGGGGCTCCGTTTTTCATCGCCCTGTTGAGGCGGGAGCGGTTGGTATGAGGTAAAACATGGCACGCAAAGCAGATAGCGAGCGCAAACCCGCAACCGAACAGGCGATTATCGAAGAGGCGCAGCGCGAGCTGCGTGTGATATGGTGGCGCTACACGCTGTGGATAA
>JANWYZ010000232.1 GCA_025054895.1 bacterium
AGGACGTGGACATTACGTAGGCACAGTGCTCAGCTGTCGCCAACTCGCCAGACGGTGGTGGGGCGAAGGCGATGACTTCTTCTTTGTGGACGGCGAAACCGAACCCAGCCTGCGCGGAACGGGTACCGAAGACTACTTCTGTGATGCGTGGGGCTTCCGCCAGCACGCAGGGCTTTTCTACGGCGTGCCCCTGATGGAGGGAGAGCATGTGGGGGCGCGAACCAGCGCGTTCCGCTGGCACATCAACGACCCCATCACTTTCCGCAGGTCGCTCCGCTTCGAAATAGAACACAAAGGCGCAACGTCCAAACCTGATGGCAGTTTGCAGTCGGGTTTTGAGGAGCGCGAAGACGACTTCTCCTCGGTTGCCTTCTGGTACCAGCTGGAGCCGCACAAGCCTTATCCCCCAATGCCGAAGGGCTACGCGCGAGTGTTCCACACGGCAGCGAGCGGTGGGATCGAAGCGGAGACGCTGGTGAACAAAGTATCTGCAACCGCAGGCAGAGTGGAAAGACAAGAACTTCCCCTCTTCAGCGGCGGGGCGCAGCTGTTCTGGACGCCGGATAGCGAAGGGCAGACCCTGAACATCCCGATAGAGGTGAAACAATACGGCAGGCACCTCCTGTTTCTGGTGACTACCTATTCGTTCGACTATGGCATCTTCAGCGTGGAGCTGGACGGAAAGCCTTTAGGGGTGACCTTCGACCTGTACGCACGCAACCCGTTCCTGCATGAACAGGTGATAGAACTGGGTTTCTTAGAACCGGGCTCGTACACCCTTAGCCTGCGCAACAAGGGCAAAAACGAGGCATCGGGGGGATATTTTCTCGGCATCGACGCGCTGTTCGTACGCCGGATGGCGCGATAGGGCAAAGGAGGATATAACCATGTTCCAAGAGTTCAAAAAATTCGCCATGCGAGGCAACGCCATCGACCTTGCGGTAGGTTTCATCATGGGTGGGGCGTTCGGCGCGATTGTGAACTCGCTGGTGAACGACATCGTCATGCCTCCCATTGGTCTGTTGCTCGGTAAAGTGGATTTCTCTAACCTGTTCATCAACCTGTCGAGCACGCCGTACGCCACTCTGGAGGAGGCGAAGAAGGCGGGAGCCGCTACTATCAACTACGGACTGTTCATCAATACGCTGGTGAACTTCCTGATAGTGTCGTTTGCGCTGTTTCTGGTGGTTCGTCAGGTGAATCGCTGGACGACGAAACCCACGCCCACTGCCGAGCCTGCCACGAAGGAGTGTACCTATTGCTACAGCCAGATTCCAATTAAAGCGACACGCTGTCCGTATTGCACCTCGCAGCTGGAGGCGTAGTACGAACCACGAATACGATGAGGCTCAGCCTCGACAGCCAGCGGGGACGCAGAGAGACAAAAACCCTGTACGCTCTCTGCCAGGTTGTGTTACAGCTGTCCCCCTGTCACACTGTACGCCTCGCCCGTGATGTAGCTCGCCTCATCCGAAACGAGGAACACCAGCAGGCTGGTCACATCGTCATAGGTGCAACCGCGCCCAAGGGGCACCTGGTCCTCGTACTTACGCCGTACCTGTTCTACCGTCAGCCCCCACTTGCGGGCGTACTGTTCGTACAGACTATCACGCCACAGGGGCGAATCCAGCAAGTTACCCGGACAGATAGCGTTCACTCGCACCCCGTACGGCGCAAGGTCGAGTGCAATGCTCTGCGTTAAGCCGATACCGCCAAACTTGCTTGCCGCGTACGCGCTGTTGCGGAAGGAACCTTTCTTGCCCGATTTGGAGTTAATCTGGATGATAACGCCGCTTTTTTGTTGCACCATCACCTTCGCCGCCTCGCGCGCACACAGGAAATAGCCGTACAGGTTTACATCGACCACTTTTTTCCACTGGTCAGCGGGAAACTCGGTGATGTCGTGCGCAATCAGGATGCCTGCGTTGGCGACCATGATGTCCAGCTTACCAAACGCCCGCACATGGCGCTGTACCATCTCTGCTACGTCTGCCTCGCTGGTCACGTCGCATTTCGTTACCAGCGTTTTGCACCATGAACACTCCGCTTCGATACCCTGCGCCACACCATGCGCCTTCTCGGTTTGCAGGTCTGCCAGTGTAACCCCCACGCATCCTTCCTTCGCCAGGCGGCTAGCAATTGCTTCGCCCAACCCCTGAGCGGCTCCCGTTACAATCGCTGTTTTGCCTTCCAGACGCCTCATACGTACCGATTTTCCTCCCTCGTTCCATGGGTTCATCAACCAGCGTGGGCAATCCTGCCCGTACGCGCTCAAACTCTGTCGCAAACAGGGTGACACAGCGGGTTTTCCACCACACCTTTCACCTCTTCCCAACCAGCCTCAGTGCGTTCAGCGTGACCAGCAACGAAACACCCATATCACCCATTACCGCCAGCCACAAGGGCAGGTAGCCCGGCGCCGCAGCAATGAGCAGCAAGAGCTTTGTGCCGATGGCGAAGGCGATGTTCTGGCGGATGATGTCTATAGTGGCGCGGCTCAGGCGCACCAGATAGGGCAGCAAGCGCAAGTCGTCGTTCATGAGTGCGATGTCTGCAGCTTCGATCGCTGCGTCGCTCCCTATCGCTCCCATAGCGATACCCACCGTCGCTACCTTCAGTGCGGGCGCATCGTTGATTCCATCGCCCACCATCGCCACTGCCCCAAAACGCTTGCACAGATCGCGCACTGCCTCTACCTTCTGTTCTGGTAAGAGGGGGGCGCGCGCTTCGTCCAGCCCAAGCTCGCGTGCCACCTTTTGCGCTACTGCCTCTGCATCGCCGCTCAGCATCACGTGGTGGTGGATGCCCGCCGCGCGCAACTCACTGACCACCTCTGCCGCCTCTGCACGCCGCGCGTCTTCAAAGAGAATACGTCCTATCGTCTTGTCGCCACGCTGCACCCACACCTGCGCCGTATCCCCTTCAGGAACGAACGGCATGTCCTGAACAAGGTGCGTGCAGGCGAAATCAGCATTGCCCACCCGGCATATCTCGCCGTCCACGATGCCTTCCACCCCTTTGCCGGGTACGACCGTGCACCGTTGCACCGCCGGCACAAACAAATTACGCCGGTTTGCCTCCTCGCGCAGGGCGTCCGCCAACGGGTGCGTTGACGCCGCCTCTACTGCGACGGCTATCGCCAGAACTTGTTCTGTCGGCAGGTTATCCAGAGCCTGCACCTCACGCACGCGCATTTTGCCGGTGGTCAGCGTGCCCGTTTTGTCGTAAACCATCGCACGCACCTGCGCCATCGCCTCTACAAAAACGCCCCCTTTGATCAGCACCCCGCGTCGCGAGGCGGTTCCAAGTGAAGCGACAAGCGCAACCGGTGTGGAGATAACCAGTGCGCAAGGACACGCTATCAACAGCAGGCTGAGGCTGCGGAAGAACCACCGCTCGAAATCGCCCCAGATAAGAGGAGGAAGGATGGATAACAACACCGCCAGCGCAATCACAGCGGGCGTGTACACCCGTGCGAAACGGTCCACCAGATGCTGGAGCGACGCTTTGTGCTCCTGTGCCTCTTCCACCAGGTGGACGAGGCGAGCAAGAGTAGTGTTCTCGTAGGTGCGCGTCACACGGACATCCAGCATACCGGTCTGATTCAGCGTCCCCGCAAATACCTCGTCACCCGATGATTTAGGCACAGGGCGGCTTTCACCCGTAATCATCGACTGGTCTACGTCCGAATACCCCTCCAGCACCACTCCGTCCAGCGGGAAGCGTTCGCCCGCGCGCACGCGGATGCGCTCGTTTTCTCGAACCAGCTCGGCAGGCACGGTGCGCAACCCGTCCGCGGTAACAACGGTAGCCGTCTCCGGAGTGGACCCCATCAGCTGGCGGATGGCACGGCGCGTGCGTTCGGTGGTCAAGCGCTCCAGCAGGTTGCCGATGGCAAACAGACAAACCACCGCTGTCGCCTCTGCCCACTCGCGCAGTCCAACCGCGCCGACGATAGCAATCGTCATCAGAGCATCCGTATCCAGGCTGCGATGACGCACCGCTCGCCAGCCGCCGACAAAGGTGGGCGCTCCACCCAGCACAATCGCCGCGAGATACAGCGGAACAAACGTCCAAGGCGAAACCTGCAGACTCTGCAGCAGGAACGCCAGGATGCCAAGCGACGAAGCCAGCACCACTACTACTACACGCCGGCGGTTGTTTTCAACCTGTTCGTGCCCGGCATGGGGACGCAGCCGGAAACCAGCCTGCCGCGCTGCCTCGTACAGTGCGCTCTCGCTCACCTCAGGAGAAGCCCACACGCGCAAAGTGCCTGTGTTGAAGAACACCTTTGCCTGTAGCACACCGGACACACGACGGATAGCGTGCTCCAGACCAACAGCACAATCGGCGCAGTCCATGCCCTCTACGCGAAACGTTCGCGTCTGTAGATTGGTATCAACAGCTGCCACCTGTTATCTCTCCCGCGCGTGATTCAAACCCTCTTTGATCAGACGGTACACGTGGTCATCATCCAGCGAGTAGTACACCCGTTTCCCCGACCGCTGCGCAGTAACCAGCCGCAACATCCTCAACATACGCAGCTGGTGCGATACCGCGCTCTCGGTTACGCCCAGGATTTGCGACAGGTCATGCACACACAGCGGCTGCCGACACAGTGCAAGTAGCAAACGCAGCCGAGTCGGGTCGCCCAGTGCGCCGAATATCTCGCTCATGCGCGTTAATGTGTTAAGGTCAGGGAGCGATTGTTGTACGCGGGCGATGGTCGTCTCGTCGGTCTGTTCGTGCGGATCGCACTCGATAGCACGTTCTATTGTCTTCATCGGCTTCTCCTTTATGAACATTTGAGCAGATGTTCAATATTATTATGGACAACTTTACCCAGAAATTCAACCATCACCGAGGGCGCTAAGCAATGGGTGAGGTAACATGACGACGTATACAAAATGACCTCT
>JANWYZ010000233.1 GCA_025054895.1 bacterium
TTGCGCCGATGGCGTTGATATGCGCTCCGTCATCCAGCCATTCCCCAAAAAGCACCGGCTCTCGCGCCGTGGTGGCGCACACCACGATCGCGCTTCCCCGTACGGCTTCCTCTGCGGAATCAGTGGGCACCACTGAGAGGCTCAGCCGTTCACTCATCATCTCGGCGAATTGTTCGCGCCGTTCGATGTGGCGGGAGTACACCTTCACTCGCGCTACTGGACGTACTGCGCATATTGCCTCGACCTGGGTTTGCGCCTGCCAGCCTGCGCCGACAATGCCCAGCGTACGAGCGTCGTGGCGAGCCATATAGCGTGTGGCAACAGCGGAGGCGGCTCCTGTACGTATCTGTCCTAACCTGTCTGCTTCCATGACGCATAGCAGGTTGCCGTTGTCGGCGTCGTACAGGAAGAAAAGGAAGCGCGTCTTGGGGGCGAAGGAGGCATACGCCTTGAAACCGAACACGCCCTCGCTCAGCACCGCCGCGCTCATGATATGGAACACGCCATCGGGTAGATAAAGACGCTGGCGCGGGTTGTTGATCGCCTCTGCCTGCCCTTGTGCGGCGAAAGCACGCTCTACCGCGTCCAGCGCATCCGACATGGTTAACAGGCTATTGACCTGTGCCTCGGTCAGGAAGAACGCCATTGGCAACTCTCCTCGTCTATTCGCGTTGCTCCATTGGCACCCATTTCAGATCGCGCGGTCCCACGTACTCCGCACGTGGGCGAATCAGGCGATTGTCCGCTGTCTGCTCCATAACGTGCGCCGTCCATCCCACAACACGGCTGCTGGCGAAGAGGGGAGTAAACATGTCGATGGGGATGCCCAGCATGTACTGTACCGAAGCGGAGTAAAAGTCCACATTACAGTAGAGCCCTTTCTCGCGCAGCATAATTTCTTCCACTTTCTCGGAGATGTGGTACCATTTGAGGTTGCCCTGTCGTTGACCGAGCTCGCGCGAGAGCCGCTTCAGGTGCTTGGCGCGCGGGTCTTCGGTTTTATACACACGATGCCCGAAGCCCATCACACGCTGCTTCTGCATCAGCAAACCCTTTATATAGTCTTCCGCGCGAGAGACGTCGCCGATGTCAATCAACATGCGCATAACACGCTCGTTTGCCCCACCGTGTAGCGGTCCCGCGAGCGCCCCAATAGCGCCAACCACTGCCGAATACATATCCGAAAGGGTGGAGGTAATCACGCGGGCGGTGAAGGTGGAGGCGTTGAACTCGTGGTCTGCTTGCAGAATCAGCGCTACGTCCATGGCGCGCACACACAGTTCATCGGGCATCGTACCAGTGAGAGTGTACAGGTAGTTTGCAGCATGGCTTAAGTCTGGGTTGCTTTTCAGGGGAAGTTCGCCGCTGCGGATGCGTTCGATGGAGGTAATGATAGTAGGGATGCGCGCGGTGAGGCGGATCGCTTTGCGCAGGTTTGCATCGGGCGAATCGTCGGTTGCATCGGGATCATACAGCGCCAGTGCAGAAACTACCGTACGCAGCACATGTATTGGGTTAGCGTGTGGCGGCAAATCAAACAGCAATTTCATCGCCTGTACGGGCAGCTCCCTGTTGGCGACCAGTTGCTCACGTAGCTGGTTGTACTCCGTTCTGTTGGGTAATTTGCCGTACCATAGCAGGTAAGCAACCTCTTCGAAGGTAGCGTGTTGCGCCAGGTCATCGATGTCGTAACCCCGGTAAATGAGCTGCCCCGTCTTGCCGTTCACGTCGCATATCTTGGAGGTACCTGCAACCACATCCTCCAGTCCTTTTGTAGCAATCATACTACCCATCTCCTATCCATGCAAAGTAGTCCTGTGAATAGTACGTTTGTTTCGCGAGACAACGAATACTATGAGGATTGTACTCTCAGCATTTCAGGAAGTCAACTTTTACTGCCTGTCTACGCCTTACAAGTCCTCTGGCTTTAGCAGCTGCTCGCAGTCTATTCCAACGCCGTATTCCCGCAACAAAGGAGGCTGTGACCCGCCCGGCTGCGTCCATAACGTGTTGTCGCGTGCGAATGGCAGTGATTCAGGGTAAGTGTCCTTACCCGCTGTATCACAAAATAGCCCAAGGCACAATGCACGTTCGCGCAGGGTGTTTCGTGCGCCAATGCTGCTGCGTCCCAGTGTAATGGAAGGCTGCACCTCGTAACGGTCATCGCCAGCTGCGTCCCAGAAGACGCCGATGCCGTTGGCGTTGCCCCCACCAAGGCTCAGGTTCGGGGCGTGATAGATGTCGTTGCCTCCCAGTTCTATTAGCCAGCCCAGTGAGAAATCGTGCCCCGCTCCCTGCGCCATGTTCATCGTTGCGGTGTAGCGGTCATCTCCCGAAACATCCTCCAGCACTCCTACTGCGAAGTGCGCCGAAGCCGCCTGTACGTACCATACCCCTTCGTACACATCGTTGCCGCCGTCATCGGAAAGGATACCCAGCCCGTACCAATAGCCAACGCCCTGTCCAAACACACCGCAGGAGTAACGATCGTTGCCTGCGCCGTCCACCAGTATACCGATACCACCAGCGAGCGATCGCCCATCGGTGTAGTCTGCCCGTCTACCATAACCAGCCCCCTGCGCTAAACTCACGTTATGCTGAGCCGTTTGAGGCGAAGGAAAATCCAGCTTCTGGTTGTCGGCAATGTAGGCGTCGTTGCCCTCCACATCTATCAGCAAACCGTAGCCTTTGGTGCCCCCGTACCCCTGAACCATACTGAAGCCGTGGTACCGATCGGTACCCGCACGGTCTACCAGCAAACCGATGCCCCAGTCTGCGCTACCCTGACCATTGACGTAACATTCGTACCGGTCGTCGCCAGCGGAATCCACCAGCACCCCCACCCCAAAGGCTGAGGCTCCCTGCGTGATGCCCAGCGAACGATAGAGGTCGCTGCCTGCCATATCCAGCACGAAGGCATATCCGAGCACTGCCCCGCCGATGCAGGGCGATATCCGACGTGTTTTGCGGTCGGGTACCGCCTCTATGCTGAGCGAAGCCAGCGACGAATGCTGCAAGTAGCGGTCATCGCCCTGAAGGTCAATCACTACCGTTATGGGGTGGCTGGCGGAAGAAGTACCTCCTACACCGAGATACGTGTCGTTGCCTCCAGCATCCACAATCAATAGATACCTCTGGGGATTGTAAGTGTCTGCTTGGTTATCGTGGAGCGCGATAATACCGTATGGCGTGGGGATATCCACGCGCAAGCCGCTGGGTATCGGCGTTTTCTGTAGTTCCGCTGCCACTCGTTCGGATGCCAGCATCAGATCGTGTGCGCCAGCGAACAATGCTTTCAAATCCACCGCTCGCACCAGCCTCCAGTAGGCAGCGTTGAATGCGTCCTGTAGATTCTCCGATTCGGCGGGCGGCTGGCAGAGCATATCGAAAAGAGCCTGTGAGTTGTCGTGTGCGAAGGCTTCTCGGAAGGCAAGTTCGCGCCAGCGGCGCGCCTCTATTGTTGCCATCAGCAGATAAGCGAGAAGCCTCTGTATCTGGGGCGGTATAGCACGCATCTGGGTAATCCACGCTGCTTGTGCGGGCATCTTCTGCCCCGCTTCAAGATAAATCGCCGTGACCGCTTCGTACAGAGGCTGCTTGAACCCATCCGCCTTGCGTTTCAACTTCTCGGTGGGGTCGCCAATCAATGTCCGGCGTGTGCCTTCCGACAGACGCAAGCTGGCAGTAGAGACAAGGTTCGCAATGTTCCTCGCATCTTGCAAGCAGCCCTGTCGGAGCGTCTGCACCACGAAGGGTACGCGCCACGGATCAAGGTGCAGACTATCGAAGAAGGGTAATCGGTGATCGCCCCCGCCATAGTTCTGCAGGTCCAGTGGGTTGAATCGCGCCGTGTGTTTGCTCAAGCCAAGTTGCGCCAGCGCGCGCTCGAAGGGGTCGGTATCGCCCTGCACAGGCAGGAACAGACAAACGCCGGCAAGTAAAATACAGGCAGCAACGCGCATGGGTTCCTCGATACATCTGGAATTGTATTCCTCTTTCTGGGAGACGAAACAGATGTCCTGCTCGTCAGTGACGATACGTGCGGCGCAACCAGAGGACGCGGCTTCTCTGGCGCGTCTGTACGTGGAAGCGTTTGGTTCGAAACTGCAATGGGCGTTCGGCAGATTCGCAGATACAATGCCTGTTGTGGTACAGCACCTGCTGATGCACGATCAGATGCGTCTGAGCGAGTCTCTGGTGGCGGAGGTGGACGGACAGGTGGTGGGCATGGCGGTGCTTCGGCGCGACCATACTCATCGCCCTGCCTGGTTGACGGTGTGGCGGCTGGTGCGACCTCATGTGAAGGGCTGGCGTATGCTTGCCGCCGCTTTCATCATGACCGCCATGTGCAGCAACCTGTGCACACCCGCCCGTTCATACGTGGAATCGTTGGCGGTAGATGCGCGTTATCGCGGGCGGGGTATCGGCACGCAATTGCTGGAACGATGTATCGAAGAATCTCGCCGGGCGGACAAGCGCGAAATCTCTTTGCACGTAGTAGACACCAACCCTCGCGCGAAGCAGTTATACGAACGGATGGGTTTTCGCACGGTACGCACAGAGCGGTTCGGGTGGGTTGCCTCACGCTGGATGGGCTTCAGCGCACAGCATTTTATGGCGCGTCCAGTGTGATTGTTCGCGTCACAGCCTTGTCCATTGTTACGCCCTCGGATGATGTTTCATGTATACCTCGCGCAGGTGGTCGATGCTTACCCGTGTGTAGATTTGGGTGGTGTTGATACTGCTGTGTCCTAACATTTCCTGCACCACGCGCAGGTCGGCTCCACCCTGTAACAGGTGCACCGCAAACGAATGGCGCAGAGTGTGCGGGCTTACGGGACGCGAGATA
>JANWYZ010000234.1 GCA_025054895.1 bacterium
CTCACAAATGCGAAAGGGTGTGTCTTCTTGGCACGTGTATACTACTGCCCAGCGGGCGGCTGCCCTTGCTCTTGTAACCGACGACGCAGGCGTAGCGGGTTCTGCGGCTGCGTTTCCACTCCGGCCGCTGGGCGACGAAGCTGCGGGCGAGGCAGTTCAGCCGACTTGACCAGCTCCAGCGTCCGCGCGGAGAACTGGTATAGCATGTTGCCGCGCACTACGTACACGTATTCGCTGTTCGCTGCAACGGCAACCTGCCCCAATGCAATGCGCTCGCCAATGCCCGGCACAGGCTGAGCCGGGAATACTTGCGCCGCAGGCGGTTGCCCCGGAGGCACGCCCGGACCTGGCGGCGGAGGCAGCGGTTGCCCGGGCTGAAGCGCTACCCTATCATCTGGTGCAGGAGGCAGCTCTAACTGCGCCTGACTGCGCTGCCACAGGGCAAACACGCCCCCCAAAACAACCGTCACACTCAGTGCCCACACCAATCGGTTTCGCCATGCGGTTCGCATCTTGAATCCCCTCCCTCGCATTTCGGAGTTTATCTAACCCATAGACGCAACCGCATGGCGAAAGTTCACAACCGCGCCGCTTTACGCAACGCCTGGTCCAGGTCAGCGATGATGTCTTCCACATCTTCGATGCCAATGGACAGGCGGATGAAATCGGGCGTAACGCCTGTCTCCAGCTGTTCTTCTGGTTTAAGCTGCTGGTGCGTGGTAGATGCGGGATGAATTACCAGCGACTTAGCGTCGCCGATGTTTGCCAGCAACGAGAACAGCTTCAGCTCGTTAATGAACTGCTTACCCGCTTCGTAGCCTCCTCTGATGCCGAAGCCGATAATCGCACCGTAACGACCACCCTTGTGGTATTTCTTTGCCGTTTCGTGCGCAGGATGGGAGGGCAAGCCTGGATAGCTCACCCAGTTGACACAAGGATGTTCCTCCAGGAAGTGGGCAACTTTCATAGCGTTGTCGCTGTGTCGCTCCATGCGCAGGTGCAGCGTCTCCAGTCCCTGCAGGAACAAGAAGGCATTGAACGGGCTCATGCACGCGCCAATGTCGCGCATCATCTGCAAACGCGCCTTCAGGATGAAGCTCATAGACTTTAGCGGCTCGGGCAGGTCCCACAGCACCAGCCCGTGGTACGACGGGTCGGGCGAGGTGAAGTCCGGGAAGTTGCCGTTGCCCCAATCGAACTTGCCCGAATCCACGATAATTCCGCCAATGGAGTTACCGTGCCCACCGATAAACTTGGTGGTGGAATGTACCACAATGTCCGCTCCCCACCGGATGGGCTGTACCAGTGCAGGGGTAGGCATAGTGTTATCCACCATGAGCGGGATGCCCGCCTCGTGGGCGATGTTCGCCACCGCTTCCACGTCCAGCGTGTCCAGCTTGGGATTGCCCACCATTTCGGCGTAGATGAGCTTGGTCCTGGGGGTCAACGCCCGGCGGAAGTTGTTCGGGTCTATCGGGTCGACAAAGCGCACCGAGATACCCACCTTGGGCAGCGTGTGGCGGAACAGGTTATAGGTTCCACCATACAGGCTGTTGGCGGAGACGATTTCGTCGCCTGCCTTCAGGATAGTCAGGATAGCCAGCGTCTCCGCCGCCTGTCCCGAAGAGGTCGCCAGCGCGCCTACCCCACCTTCCAGCAGCGCCATGCGTTTCTCCAGCACGTCTACCGTGGGGTTCATAATACGGGTGTAGATGTTGCCAAACTCCTGCAGGGCAAACAACCGCGCCGCGTGGTCGGCGTCGGTGAACAGGTAGGATGTGGTCTGGTAGATGGGCACGGCGCGCGCCAGCGTCGTAGGGTCGGGCTGCTGACCGCCGTGCACTGCCAGCGTGTCAAAACGCAATTCTGCCTCGTTGGGTCCAAACGCCATCAGGATACCTCCTTCTCATTCTATGACTTATTATATCACTTTAGTCAAGATTACGCAATACCCACCGTACCGCACGAATACACAATCCTTAAGGCAGCGCGTACGATGGTTTTGATAAAAAACCAGCCTTCTCTGCTTGAGAATGGTTCACAGGGTAGCTCCGCGCGAGGTGTCGACGCAACTGTCAGGAGGGCGCGCCCTTCGCGTCCAAGAAGCGCAACAGAGCGCAACCCTCCCACTATGCTTCTACGGTTTGCGAGCAGGAGCCGGTTGTGCCGAAGAGGGCGGCGGTACCCGTTCTGTCTTCATGCGCTCCTGATATTTCTTTTCCCACTCCATCTCCTTCTGCACCAGGTCTTGCCTGCCCATCTGCTTGTAGATGTTCTTCAGCTGCGCATGGATATCAGGTCGGTCCCAGGCTATCTGGCTGATTTCCTGATACTGCTTGATAGCGAGGTCGTTCTGCTTCTCCTTGCGGTACAGGTCTGCGAGCATGAAACGCAGCTGCACGCTTTCCATACGCTGCAAGGCGTTCTGCCAGGCGGTGATGGCGTTCTCACGCGCCTTTTTGCGGGCAGACTCCGCCAGTCCCGGCATCTCCGACTGTTGCTGGTACAGCATCCCCAACACCACCATCGCATCCGCTGAGGGCATCTCTTGCGTCGCCTTCTCGAACGCCTCAATGACGCGGGCGATGCCGGCAGCATACTCCGGTTTGCCTGCCTGCTTTTGCCACTCTTCCAGAGCCTGGAAAGCCTTCAGCTCGGGGTCCAGCACCTCGATCTTCGCCGTGCGACGCAGTTGCATCAGGTACTGCTGCCACTTCGCATTGCGCATAGTGTCCACATACTGCTTCGCGTATTCCGCTTTTTTCTTGTCGAAATCGGCGGGTACATTGGGCTTTACCGCATCGAGGCGAATAATATGAAAGCCGAACTGTGTTTTCACCAGGTCACTAATCTGACCCGGCTGTAAAGTTTCTACCGCCTTAGCGAACTCAGGAACGAAGAGCGTTGCTACTTGCGAGCGCGGAATGGCTCCCAAACTACCGCCGTTTTGCTTGCTACCGGGGTCGTCGGAGAACTCTTTGGCTAATTTGGCGAAGTCGCCTCCGGCGCGCACCTTCTGCAGGATTTCCTCCGCGCGTTTGCGTGCCTGTTCTTCGGTGCGGTTGCCTGTGCTGATCAGGATGTGGCGTATCGTCAACAGGTCGTAGCTGCGTTTCAGTTCCTCGTCCGAAGGGTTTGGTACGTTCGCTACCTTTTCCATCAGCTTCTGTTGTAACAGCGCCTGTCTCAGCAGAGGCTTACGAGTCTCCCAGTTCTGCTTGAGCTCTTCGCGCCACTCCGCGACGCTCTTACCCATAGCGTTGCGGATAATCATCTCGAACTGCTGGTCAGTGAGCTGTTTGCCTTGCGCGGCGCGCTCGCGCTCTTGCTTCACCTGCTGGTCTACCAGCTTATCGATCTCGCGGTCCAGGTCTCTATCAGAAAGGCGTATGCCTTCTTTCCCAGCTGCCTGCGCAATAAGCACCTGGTCCACCTGTTCGCGAAACACCTCGGCACGTGCGCCGATGCTCGCCAGCGCGTCACCAGAAAGCATCGCCCGCTCGCGGGCGCGGTCCTGTACCGTTTCTTCGAACAGGTCGCGCTGAATCGGCTCGCCGTTGACCTCTGCCACTATCTCGCTCGCACGCCCGCCGCCAGGAGGTCCTCCTGTAGGCACGGCGGCAAAGTAGGTAATCAAGCTGGCGGCGATCACAAAGACAAACACCAGCGACACCGCCTGCAGTTTCTTAGCAAACCCCGTGCGGATGTTGCGCAGGGACAGCAAATCGTCGTCGTGTGTTGCCGTACGTTTGGGGGCATTGTTTTGTCTTGCCATCGGGCATCTACTCCTCAATCCACTTTCTGAGTGCTTGCAAGCTCAGGCGCGAGGCGCGTTCGGCGTCGCCGTCTATCCGCGCGTGAGTCTCCAGCGAGATCCAGCCGGTATAGCCGTCCCGGCGCAGAGCGTCAAACTGCCCCGCGTAGTCTATCGCGCCCTCGCCCACCACCACGAAGCGCACCTTGCCCTCTTCCAGCACGCCATCCTTGACATGCACATGCGCCACCATCTCACGCACCGCCTCGTAGCCATCGGGGTAAGGCGTTTCGCCAGCGCACAGCGCGTTGCCCGGGTCCCAGCAGATGCGCAGATGAGGTGAAGCTACCGCCCGCGCCACGCGGGCTGCCTCAGCGCCTGTACCAAGATAGCAGGAGTGTTCGTTCTCCAGAACGAGCACCACCCCTTCCTGCGCCGCCAGCTTTACCGGCTCGGCAAAGGCGTCTACGATACGGTTTTCAATTTCCGGCGTCAGCTCGCCGCGTTTCCAGAATGAAAACACCCGGATAATCGGCGTCTCGAAGAAGTGCGCCAGGTCGATGCAACGTTGCAGCATATCCATCTGCTCGCTGAGGTCGCGCGGCGTCGCCAGGTGCATCGGTCCTTTCACTTCACTACCTTCCTCAAACAGGTCGCACTTATAGAACGGAGAGGCGATGCTCGACACCCTGATACCGTTTGCGTCAAGCAGCTTTTTAGCGCGTCGGGCGGTGGCGTCATCGATGTCCGCGATGTTGACGTTCCACAGCCCGCGCAGCTCCGCACCCGCGACGCCGTACTCCTGCATCACTCGAACGGCGTGCTCTAAATCCTGCGATATTTCATCGGTAATGACGGAGAGCTTCATCGTTAACCTCCATCAAGTCTTTATACAACAACACAAAATATCGTTATTCTGAGAGAAAGCAAAGCACCTCGGTTCGCCGATACAAGGAGATGCTTCGCTAACGCTCAGCATGACATTATTGGAGGGTCGCGCTCTGTCGCGACCATGACGGCGGACGCAACGGAGTGCGTCCCTCCAAATGTGTGCAGGCAACCTCTGGAGGGTCGCGCTCC
>JANWYZ010000235.1 GCA_025054895.1 bacterium
AAGCGACTCCAGGTTCTCGGGGTTGAGCGTATTGCGCAGCAGGTCGGGCGACCAGGTGCTGATGCCCCAGAATCCAATGATGCCGATAGCGCCCAGCCCGACGCCTACCAGCAGGTTGCGCCGAAGGTGCGACGTATGCCACATCTCGCTCAGGGCGCCCAGCTGCTTGCGTTCGCGTATCGCCTGTTCCCTCGCCTGCTCCCAGCGCTCGGGCTCCTTCACGAACAGGCGGATGACGAACACCAGCAAGGCGGGGAATACCCCTACCGCAAACACCCATCTCCAGCCAAAGGAAGGCGCCACCGTGAGGTTGATCAACCCCGCGAGGATGTTGCCTATCGCAGAAGAAGCCTGCATGATGCCCAATGCCGTCGCACGCGCGTGAGGGGGAAACACCTCCGCCACCAGCGATGCGCCCGCCGCAAACTCGCCGCCCACGCCTAGCCCCGTCAGGAAACGGAACACAGCAAACTGCTGCCATGTTTGCGACAAGCCGCTTAACCCAGTGAATCCTGCATACATCAGCACCGTAATCGCCATCGTGCGCGTGCGTCCCAGGCGGTCGCCGATGATGCCGAACAGGAACCCGCCTGTTGCCCAGCCGAAGATGAAAATCGCCTGCACAATGCCCGAGTAGTAGCTCACGTTGGCGTCGGTGGGCTCGATATTCTGTCGGGCGAGCAATTCGCGCAACGCCGGCTGTCGGGAAAACACGTACAGCCACTGGTCCATCGTGTCAAATAGCCACCCGAAGCAGGCAACTGCCAGCACCAGCCAGTGGTATCCGGTCACGCCCTCATACCAGCGTCGCGCCTTTGTTCCTTCCGACGATTGCATCGCTCACCTCACACAAACGGTTTGGCTAAACGATTCGCGATGGGCTGCAGGTTTCCTACCACCATATCCAGGTGAGGATGCTCGAATCCATACTTTTACAGACATCTATCCACACACCATTGAAATGGCGGGCTATGAAGAAGCAAAACCTGCCTGCGCAGGTTTCTCCAATCCGCGTAGGCGCATTTCCCTTCCCATAGCCACTGACTTCAATCGGGGGAAAGGATGTTGCCATCACCAAAATCACAAGTTGACAAAGCACTATCTCCTGTAGAGAGCAAGCCATACTTGCGAGCTAGGCTTCCCTATCATCCCCTCTTTTGAACACCCTCTATCCCGGTTGAAACCTGACCTTCTTGTATGCTATACTTCTTTACACCAGCATGACAAAAACCGAAAGGATAGCCTATGTGGCGTATCGGCGAACGCATTCGCGAAGACATCCAGACCGTTTTCAGGAAGGACCCCGCGGCGCGTAGCGTTTGGGAGGTGCTTACCTACCCGGGTCTACACGCCATCTGGATGCACCGCGTGGCGCACTGGCTGTGGAATCATCGCCTGTTGTTCCTCGCACGTCTCCTTTCGCAAGTGAACCGCTTCCTGACAGGCATTGAAATCCACCCGGCAGCGAAAATTGGGCGTCGGTTTTTCATCGACCACGGGATGGGCGTGGTGATTGGCGAAACGGCCGAAATCGGCGACGACGTGCTGATGTACCATCAGGTGACCTTAGGTGGAACCACGTTGGAGCGCGTCAAACGCCATCCTACTATCGGCAACAACGTGTTGGTTGGCATGGGCGCAAAAATTATCGGCCCCGTCACCATTGGGGACAACTGCCGTATCGGCGCGAACGCGGTAGTGAACAAAGATATTCCACCTAACTGCACCGTGGTTGGCGTGCCCGGACGCGTCGTCATCCGCGACGGCAAGCGCGTGGAGGAAACGCCGCCGGTGATGGATAACGTCATCAACAAGATTGACCCCGAAGATGAAATCATCCAGAACCTGCGCCAACAGATAGAGCTGTTACAACAGCAGGTGGAGATTTTGCAGAAACAGATTGACCAGCAGAATGAACGATTCCAGAGGGAGCTGGAAAGCGTTCGTTACCATACCCTGACCCATGCACACCACGACGAGGGAGAAACATGCTGCCGCTGAGAATCTATAACAGCCTCACCCGACGGGAAGAAGAATTCGTTCCGCGAGATCCTGGCAAGGTTTCCATCTACGCCTGCGGGCTGACCGTACAGGGACCACCTCATGTAGGACACTTGCGTGGGGCGATCCTGTTCGACGCTATCCGGCGGTGGTTGATGCACCTGGGCTACGAAGTGCACATGGTGCAGAACTTCACCGACATCGACGACAAGATTATCGCCGCCGCCGCAAAGGAAGGCATTACCCCTGCCGAAGTTGCAGAGAAGTACGCCCGCAAATACGTGGAGGTCATGGAGAGATTAGGCATCCTGCCTGTACACTACTGCCGCGTGACCGAAAACATCGATGAAATCATCGGGATGATACAGCGACTGATTGAGAAAGGGCACGCCTACGTAGTGGACGGTGATGTATACTACGATGTATCCAGCTTTCCTGAGTACGGAAAACTCTCCGGACGTAATCTGGACGAGGTACGCGCGGGGTACCGCATCGAGGTCGACGAGCGCAAAGACGACCCTGCCGATTTTGCGCTGTGGAAAGCTGCCAAGCCCGGCGAGCCATACTGGGAAAGCCCCTGGGGTAATGGGCGCCCTGGATGGCATATTGAATGCTCCGCCATGAGCCTTAAATATCTCGGCGCGGGCTTCGACATCCATGCGGGGGGAAACGACCTGGTGTTCCCTCACCACGAAAACGAAATCGCCCAGAGCGAAGCGTACCTGGACGGCGTCTTCGCGCGATACTGGATGCACTGGGGTTCGGTGAACCTGCGCCAGGAGAAGATGAGCAAGTCGGTGGGCAATTTCTTCACGGCCGAGGAGATTCTGGCGGAGTTCGAACCGGATGTGCTGCGGCTGTTTCTGCTGTCCACCGCCTACCGCAGCCCGATAGAGTTCAGCCGAGAACGGATGCAAGAAACCCAATCCGCCCTCCGACGCATTCGCACCGCGCTGCGCAACGTCCGGCGCGTGTTGTCTTCCGAAGATGGGGATGCCCCTGTTGCCGAAAGCTACTACGAGCGCTTTGCCAACGCGATGAACAGCGACTTCAACACCGCCGCGGCGATTTCGGTGCTTTTCGACGCGGTGAGCGAGATGAACCGCCTGACCACCGACCTTCAGATTCGCGACGACGCCGAGGCGCGAGCGAACCTCGCTTCTCTAGTGGCAACGGTACAACTCTTCGGCAACCTGCTGGGCATCCAGCAGCTGCAAGAGGAAGAACGTGGTCTGGATGACGCTTTCGCCCTGCAGTTGATTGAGAAAGCTATTGCGTGGCGACAGCTGGCGCGCGAGAAGCGCGAATGGACTATTGCCGACCGCATCCGCGACGACCTGCGCGAACTCGGCATCATTCTGGAAGATAGCGTCACTGGCACAACGTGGAGAAGAAGCTCCTGAAGAAACGCAAAAAGGGTAGAAAAGCTTCCGCAACTGGCGCACGCTACGCGCTTTTGTTGCTGATTGTGATGGGAGTAGCGGTGCTGGCAGGCGCGACCTCATTTCATCTACAGCACGAGCAACGCCGCTTCCCCCACGACTGGCGCATTGCCGGCGTAAATACCTCAGGCATGAGCCTCTTCGAAGCGCGTCAACGGCTGCAGCAGTTCGCGCAGGTTTGGGAAGATGCTACCCTGACCGTGCAAGCGCAAACTGCGGACGGCGTCACCCTCTGGCAGACCCAGATTGCTCGAAAGCAGATAGGAGCTTCCATCGATGTGGAAGCCACCCTGCAGCGTGCATGGGATCAGATGCAGCGCCACCCTCCGTTCATACGCACGGTGCTGGGGTGGGTGCGCAAACAGACGGGAGAAGATATCAAACCTGTCATCCGCATAGATAAAACACAATTTGATACATGGCTACGGAGCTGCAAAAAGGAGCTGGAATCGCCGCCACGAGACGCCCGAATCCGCTACCTTTCAGCAGGGAAGTGGGAGGTACAACCTGAGCAGGCTGGCGTTCGCCTGGCTGACAGCGCAGAGGAAAAGCTGATACAGGCGTTACACGGAGCGGAAGCCCTCTGCACCCTGCCTCTGGAAGAAGCACCTCCACGCATTACCCGCGAACATGTTCAACATATCGATTGTGAGTGGACGTTCGCTACCACCCGCTACTCTGAGCGCGATCGCAACCGAACGCATAACGTACGCAAAGCAGCGAAGAGTATCAACGGCATTGTGTTGCTACCTGGCGACGTGTTCTCATACAATGAGGTGGTTGGTCCTCGCACACTGCGGGAGGGTTTTCGCCGCGCCCCCGTGATAGTAAGAGGTGAACTGGTGCCTGGCGATGGCGGTGGAGTATGCCAGGTGTCCACTACGCTATATATGGCTGCTCTGCAGGCAGGATTGCAGATTGTACAGAGGAGCAAGCACGCCATCCCCATCAGCTACGCCCCGCCCGGTCTGGACGCTACCGTCGTCTACGGAGTGATAGACTTGCGGTTCCGCAACAATACTCCTTCGCCCATTGCACTCGTTGCAGAGGCAAAAGGCGGCAAGATGACCGTTCGGGTGTTGGGTTCGTCCACACACAAGCGCGAGGTGCGCATAAAGCGCATTGTACACGCAGTGGTTCCCCCAACCGTGAAAACCTTCCCTACTGACAAACTGCCTGTAGGCACAACTAAGGTGGTTGATAAAGGGCAAAGAGGGTGGCGCGTCAGCGTCTACCGCACTATTCAGGAGCCGGGCAAGCCTCCTGTGCAGGAAAAGGTTGGCACAGACTTCTACCGCCCGCAGGCGAGAGTCGTACTGGTGGGGCAGGGGGCTTCCGGACAGGAAAAACACTCTGTTCACCTGCCTCCCACCGCTTCCTCTGGCGAG
>JANWYZ010000236.1 GCA_025054895.1 bacterium
GGTTCCTGAAGTCATCCGCGACTTGTTCCAGCGCTTCGGCGCGCCGCCAGAAGCTGCAAGGAAGGTAGCCGCGCCCGAGCAGGCGGTTTGCAGCGTCCAGCAGATTGCGGGGGCGGTGTCGCTAGCCAGAGCGATCCGTGCATACGGTCACCGCGCAGCGCAGCTGGACCCGCTGGGTACCGCTCCGCCCGGTGACCCTGCCCTCTTACCGGAGGCGCACGGCGTCACCGAAGAGGACCTGCGCGTTTTGCCCTCTGACGTGATAGGCGGTGTGCTCAGCGCTGGCGCTCCCGATGCGCTCACGGTTATCCAGCGAATGCGCGAGGTATACCAGGGCACACTGGGCTACGAGTTCGAGCACCTGCAGCAAGCAGAGGAGCGGCTCTGGTGGCAGGAGGCGGTGGAAACGCGCCGGTATGCTCCGCCCAACGATCCCATAGACGAGGTAGCCCTGCTCCACCGCCTCACTGAGGTAGGCGCACTGGAGCGGTTTCTGCATCGCGCGTTTCCGGGGCACATCCGCTTCTCGCTGGAAGGGTTGGGTATGATGATACCTATGCTGGACGAACTCATTGGCGCAGCGGCGGAAGCGGGCACACGCTACATCATGCTGGGTATGGCGCACCGCGGCAGGTTGAACGTGCTGGCGCATATACTGGGCAAGCCCTATGAGCAGATTATCGCCGAGTTTCTGGGCGTGTACCAGTCGCCAGGCATCTCTTACAGCGGCAGCAGCGACGAGGGCTGGACGGGTGATGTGAAATACCATCTGGGCGCGCGGCGGGCGTATAGAGGTGGGCAGCAGGTCAGTGTAGAGGTCTACTTAGCTCCGAACCCCAGCCATCTGGAGTGGGTAAACCCTGTAGTAGAAGGCATGGCTCGCGCCTGCGGCGAAAAGCGTGACCGACCCGGCGCCCCTGAGCAAGACGAGCGCATCTCGCTGGCAGTGCTGATTCACGGTGATGCAGCGTTCCCCGCGCAGGGCATCGTAGCGGAGACGCTGAATCTCTATCGCCTGCCCGGTTACCGTACAGGAGGCACGATTCACCTGATTGCCAACAACCAGATTGGCTTCACCACGCTACCACAATACGGACGCTCCACCGATTACGCCAGCGACCTTGCCAGAGGCTTTGACCTGCCGGTCATCCACGTCAACGCCGACGATCCCGAAGCCTGCCTGACCGCCGTGCGTCTGGCGCATGCCTATCGCGAGCGTTTTCTGAAGGACGTGATTATCGATCTCGTCGGCTATCGGCGATGGGGGCACAACGAGAACGACGAACCGACCTTCACCCAGCCGGAAATGTACGGGCGGATAGCCAGACATCCTACCGTGCGCGACCTGTGGGTGCGTCGGCTGGTGCAGAAGGGGTTAGTAGCACAAGAGGAGGCGGACAGGATGCTGCAGGAGTCCATCGAGCGCCTGCACGCCCTGCGGCGCAAGGTGGCAGAGGAGATCGAGCTGCACATCCGCAAACCGCTGGCTGGTCTCGAGGCTGGCGGCGAACGAGGTGGCTTGGGGAGCCTCGAGGCAGAAGCGGGCATTGAAACAGCTGTGGAACCCTCTTTGCTACAACGGCTGAACGCTGAAATCACATCTATTCCCGACGAGTTCCACCTGCACCCCAAACTACAACGTCCCTTTGCCCGAAGGCGTGAGGTGTTCACTGCGGACGGCAAAGTGGACTGGGCGCACGCGGAAGCGCTCGCTTTCGCGTCCATTCTCGCTGAGGGAACGCCTATCCGTCTGACAGGGCAGGACGTAACGCGCGGGACCTTCAGCCAGCGGCACCTGGTGCTACACGACGTGCAAACCGGACGAGAGTACAACTTACTGCAGAACCTGCGTTCAGCCAGAGCGTCATTTGAGGTGTGGGATAGTCCCCTTTCGGAGGCGGCGGTGCTGGGCTTCGAATACGGCTACAGCGTGCAGGCGCAAGATGCGCTGGTGCTATGGGAGGCGCAATACGGCGACTTCGCCAACTCCGCGCAGGTGATTATCGACCAGTTTATCGTGTCGGGACGTTCCAAGTGGGGACAACGCAGTGGGCTGGTGTTGCTTTTACCGCACGGCTACGAGGGACAGGGACCGGAGCATTCCAGCGCGCGCCTGGAGCGGTTCTTACAGCTGGCAGCGGAGAACAACATCATTGTGGCGAACTGCTCGACGCCTGCACAATACTTCCATATCCTGCGTCGGCAAGCGAAGCTGCTTCGCGTGGACCCGCGCCCGCTGGTACTATTGACACCCAAAAGTCTGTTGCGCCATCCGGCGGCGGTTTCGTCTCCGCAGGAGCTGGCGCTGGGGCGGTTCTACCACCTGCTGCACGAGAAACGCCCCACGCGCGAGGCAAAGCGTGTCAAACGGCTTCTCCTCTGCAGCGGCAAAGTGTATTATGACCTGCTGGCGACGGGCAAACTGAACCCGGATTCGCCCCAGTATGAGCAAAGCGTCGCGGTGGCGCGGCTGGAACAGTTCTACCCATTCCCCGCAGACGAGGTGGAGGCGGTGGTAGCGCAATATCCCAACCTGCGGGAGGTTGTGTGGCTGCAGGAAGAGCCGCGCAATATGGGAGCATGGACGTTTGTTGCGCCTCGTCTGAGAGACATTCTCGGCGCGCGCTTGCCGCTGCACTATATTGGGCGCACGCGCATGGCAAGCCCCTCCGAAGGCACGCAGGAATGGCACCAGCAGGCGCAGGCGCAGATTGTGTCCGCCGCCTTTGAGTCTGCACCCGTAGAAACGATGCACAAATCGTAAGGAGGACGGAAATGCCGATAGAGATACGAGTTCCAATGCTGGCGGAGTCGGTCGTGGAGGCGACTGTTGGCAGGTGGCTCAAGCGTGAAGGGGAGCGAGTATCGGTGGGGGAACCGCTGGTGGAGCTGGAGACCGACAAGGTGAACGCAGAAGTGCCCGCAGATGAGGCGGGTGTATTACAGCAGATTCTGCGTAAGGAAGGCGAGGTGGTGCGTCCGGGCGATGTGCTTGGGATGCTACTGGAGGCAGGCGAGTCTGCTGGGGTGACTGTATCCGCCCCCTCACCGGTGAGAGAAGAGGAAGAGGCGCGCGCTACTCCCATCGCCCGTAAGATAGCAGAGGAACTGGGCATTGATCTGCGCGAGCTTCGCGGCAGCGGGGCAGGCGGCAAGGTCACTAAAGAGGACGTGCAAGCCGCCGCTCGCCTGAAACAGCAGGTGCAAGAGGTCGTTCAGGAACCGGCAGTGGAGACTGCTGTGCCCTCTACGCCTGCAGTAGAGCGGGTAACTCCTCCTGCGCCCGCCGCAGCGAGCTCCGCCCGTGCGGAAACGCGCCAGAGGCTCTCGCGCCGCCGTCTCACTATCGCACGCCGCTTGGTAGAGGCGCAACACACCGCTGCTATGCTCACCACCTTCAATGAGATAGACATGAGCGCGGTGGTGGCTTTGCGAGCGAAGTGGAAAGAACGGTTTCAGCAGCAGTACGGTATTAGCCTCGGTTTTATGCCCTTCTTTGTGAAAGCGGTCATCGGTGCGTTGCGCGCGTTCCCTCAGCTCAACGCCGAGCTGCAGGGCGATGAGTTGGTACTGAAACATTACTACGACATCGGCATCGCCATAGGCGACCCGGAAGGGCTGGTGGTTCCCGTGTTGCGCGATGCGGATAAAATGAGCTTCGCGCAGATAGAGACGGCGATTGGGCAGTTCGTGGAGAAGGCGCGTAACCGTACGCTGACCTTAGAGGAACTGCAGGGGGGTACGTTTACCATCACCAATGGCGGAGTGTTCGGCTCGCTGTTGTCCACGCCGATACTGAACCCGCCGCAGGTGGGCATTCTGGGTATGCACCGCATTCAGGAACGTCCGGTGGTGGTAGACGGGCAAATCGTTATCCGCCCGATGATGTACGTCGCGTTGAGCTATGACCATCGTGTGGTAGACGGACGCGAGGCGGTGTTGTTCCTCGTGCGAGTGAAGCAGCTGGTGGAAGACCCTGAAAGGCTGCTGCTGGAGGGGTAGAGGCGAAGAGATGCTTCGCCTGTGGCTCAGCATGACAGGCACTGGAGGGTCGCGCTCCGTCGCGACCGGCTCAGCATGACAGAATTGGAGGGTCGCGCTCCGTCGCGACCATGACGGCGGATGCAACGGAGTGCGTCCCTCCAAATGTGTGCAGGCAACCTCTGGAGGGTCGCGCTCCGTCGCGACCACGCAAATCCAACGGCTCGTTGTCATTCTGAGCGGAGCGAAGAATCTCGTTTCGGCGATGCAATGAGATGCTTCGCTTGCGCTCAGCATGACAGAAAAACAACATATCATGTCATTCTGAGCGCAGCGAAGAATCCCGTTGTAACGCTACACTGAGATGCTTCGCCTTCGGCTCAGCATGACAGAGGGACGGCTCGGCAGGAGCTTTGTCCTCCACTCGCGAATCAACACAGCGCCGCGCTCGCTGCATTGAGGATGCGCCGGCGATACGGTAGCCACTGGTCGCCTTCGTATGCACAGTACACGCGGTTGCTGAGCAGTACAATGAAGAACTCCGGTTGGCGGTTCAACAGCAAGGCGGTTCCTGTGAAACCAGAGTGTCCGATGCAGCTATCGGGGAGCAGGTTCGCGCGGGGCAACATGTCATTGGGATAGGTGAACCAGCCAAAGCTTTGTCCGCCAATGCCGGCAATCTGGTTGCGAAACATCTGGTCGACGGTCATCCTGCCCAGTACGCCTTCGCCCCCACGCAGTAGCATCTGACAAAAGCGGGCGAGGTTGCTGGCAGTGGAGAACAGCCCGGCGTGTCCACTTACTCCGCCCATCGCCCAGGCGTTG
>JANWYZ010000237.1 GCA_025054895.1 bacterium
TCATGCTGAGCCGAAGGCAAAGCATCTGAGACCCTTCGCTAACGCTCAGGGTGACAAAAGGAGTGGAGGGCGAGGCTCCCGCCGAGCCATCGGGTTTGCATGGTCGCGACGGAGCGCGACCCTTCAATGTTGTCATGCTGAGCGCGAGCGAAGCATCTCTATATAGCGAACAAAAGAGGTTCTTCGTCCCGCTCAGTATGACAATGACGAAGATACCCCAGCGCAGGACTCCGGGGAGGATATAACGAAGTGGTTATTAGATATCCTGCGAGGACGGAGGCGAAGCGATGGAGTACGTTCGTCTGGGACGTTCGGGTCTGCGGGTGAGCCGCGTGTGCCTCGGTACGATGAACTTTGGCTGGCAAATTGGCGAGGCGGAGAGCTTCGCCATCATGGACCGCGCTATAGAGCTGGGCATCAACTTCTGGGATACCGCCAATGTGTACGGCTTTGACAAGGGTCGCGGACTGACCGAAACCATTATTGGCAAGTGGTTCGCACAGGGCGGCGGTCGGCGCGAAAAGGTGGTCATCGCTACAAAGGTGTACAACCTGATGGGCGACTGGCCCAACGAAGGCAGATTGTCTATCCTGCACATCAAACGCGCCTGCGAAGACAGCCTGCGCCGCCTGCAGACGGACTATATCGACCTCTACCAGATGCATCACATCGACCGTGACTGTCCTTGGGAAGAGGTATGGCAGGCGATGGAGCAGCTGTACCGCGAGGGCAAAATCCTGTACGTGGGCAGCAGCAACTTTGCTGGCTGGCACATCACGCAGGCGCAGGAGATTGCCAGGCAGCGCCATTTCATGGGGCTGGTGTCTGAGCAGTGCAAGTACAACCTGAACGCTCGAATGGTGGAGCTGGAGGTGCTTCCCGCCTGCCAGGCGTATGGCATCGGCGTTATTCCCTGGAGCCCGCTGGATGGCGGGCTGTTAGGCGGCGTCTTGCAAGGGGTGCGGGAGGGGCGACGAGCGCATGATTGGGTAAGAAACCGCATCGAGCAGATGCGCAGCAAGCTAGAGGCTTGGGAAGGTCTGTGCAAAGATTTGGGCGAAACGCCAGCAAACGTTGCACTTGCCTGGCTGTTGCATCAGCCTGCGGTGACTGCGCCCATCATTGGTCCGCGCACCGTGCAACAGCTGGACGAAACCATGCGCTGTCTGGAGATTAAACTGAGCGAGGACGTGCTGCAAAGACTGGACCACATCTTCCCCGGCCCGGGCGGTCCTGCGCCGGAGGCGTTTGCCTGGTAGGGTCTCCCCCGCAGGCGTTAGCCTGCGGGGAGCGTTTATAACTGGTTCTCCTCCTTCACCTCCACAGGCGCGCGGTAGTACTCTTCGGGCTTCGTGTACGCGGGCGAGTGATAATGCGGTATCATCTGAGCGCAGCCCCGACGACAGGTTTCCACACACACGCCACAGATAATGCAGCGAAACGGCTCGAAAACCAGTTCCCGTTCGTTGCGGTCCACGCGGATAGCACTGGCAGGACAGCGCAGGGCGCACGCGCCGCAGAAGACACACTGCTTGACGTCGAAGATAATCCTGCCTCGCGCCCGTGCGAAGGCTTCGCGTCGTCTGTATGGATGCGGTCGGGTAGCTGGTTTGGAGACCAGATTGCCCAACACCGTCGGTAGCATTTTCGGCATAGGAAGCTCTCCTTAGCGTTCCGTACAGCTGATACACGGGTCGATGGACAGAGTAATCACCGGAATATCGGCGAACTCTGCACCGGGTAACATTTCCAGCAGGGCAGGTACGTTGGCAAGGGTGGGCGTGCGTACACGCATCCGCTCCAGGTTTTTGGTACCGTTGCCCACCACGAAATACATCAGCTCTCCACGTGGGGCTTCTACCCGTACGATGGCTTTACCGTTTGGGTTGCCCCGTGGTTTGGTCAGGATATCGCCATCAGGCAACTGCTGTAGCGCGCGGCGCACCAGCTCGATTGTCTGAAAGCACTCTCGCGCCCGTACCACCGCGCGCGCGTAGCAGTCGCCTCCCTGTTCCACTATCGGCTCGAACCCCAACTCCCCGTACGCGGCGTAACCAGTCATGCGCAGGTCCTGTGCGACGCCGCTTGCTCGTAGCGTAGGACCCACTACGCCTAACCGTAACGCCTGCTCGGAAGTCAGCACCCCTTTGCCTGCGGTGCGCTTCTTTACTGTGTAGTCGTTTAACATGACAGGCAGTAAAGCATACAGCTGCTTCTCGCATTCCTCCAGAGTGTGCAACATCTCGCTGATTTGCTCCTCAGAAAGGTCCCGACGCACCCCGCCGATGGCGTTCACCGAGATAATCACGCGATTGCCGGCGGTCTTCTCCAGCACATCCATCACCATTTCGCGCACACGCCAGATTTGCATGAACAGGCTCTCGAAGCCGAAGGCGTCTGCCAGCAAGCCCCACCATAGCAGATGGCTGTGCAGCCGGTGCAGTTCCGCCCAGACCACGCGCAGGTAGTTAGCACGAGGCGGAGGCTCGATGCCCAGCAGCCTCTCTACCGCCAGACAGTACGCCAGCCCATGTGTGGCACTACAGATACCGCAGATACGCTCCACCAGAAACACGTTCAGCGGGTAGTCGTTGTTTTCGCCCGCCTTCTCGATGCCGCGATGCACGTATCCCAGCGCGGGCAATACCTGTCCAATATTCTCGTCCTCCAGCGTGATGCGCAGCTGGATAGGTTCTGGCAACACCGGGTGTTGCGGACCGAAGGGTAAGATAGTTTTAACTGCCATCGCCGTTCCTCCTTACCGCCGAATCGCTGCTCTTTCTCATGGGCGGCGATGGCAGCTCATCGGACACCAGCATTCTGCCCTGATAATCCACATTGAGCCCATCAACGCGCACTCCGAACAGATCCTTCATCTCGTTCTCCGCAACAAAGGCGCAGAAGTAGATGGGGGTAATACTGGGCAGGACCTCCTTCTTACCGATAACTAACAGCAGGTGATTCAGCTTCATGTCGTGGTCGAAGTGGTAATACACCTCGAACTGCTCGCCGTTATCAATGCATGTTATGGTGATGAAGCGCATGCCCTGCGCCGCGAAATGTGCTACATGCTGTAGAAGCTGCTCTTGTTGCACCAGCTGCACGTTGTCGATATCGGGTAGCTCCAGATGCGGACCGTGCGCCTCGCCCATCGCCAGCCTCACTTTCCGCGCTTCAGCGGTGTATGCTCAGACATGCGCTCCACCGCCATCAGCACGCCTTCGATAATGGCTTCGGGTTTGGCAGCACACCCGGGAACATAAACATCCACAGGAATCACCTTGTCCACACCACCGATGCAGTTGTAGCAGTTGCGGAATACGCCTCCTGAACAAGCGCATGTGCCTACCGCTACCACCGCCTTCGGAGATGGCATCTGCTCGTACAGGTTGCGAAGCACCCTCGCGCCACGGTAGGTAACCGGACCAGTAACCAGCAACACATCCGCGTGCTTGGGGTTGCCTACGTTGACGATGCCGAACCGTTCGAGGTCATACATAGGGGTCATGCAAGCGAAAATCTCTATATCACACCCGTTGCAGCTGCCGGAGTTATAGTGCAGCACCCACGGGGATTTCATTCTGGCTCTGTCTATGAGTTTCATCGCGTTTGTCCTGTATTGTTGCTCTTCATCGAGCGAAACAATTTAATTTATTCACCATGTTTAATATACCACGTTTTCGCAGCAAGAGCAAGGATGAAACCAGAATCATGGCACGAGATTTCTCGCAGTACGCACGCAAGAGTGTGCTGCTGTGAACTCCAGATGTTTTGCAGCCAGGCCTGTGACAAAGAGGGCGCCCATCAGGGCGCCCAAGGTCAGAAGGGGATTTGACACGACGCCTAAACGTAGCGGTAAACCAGATAACTGCGCACGCGCCACGCCCACACGCCAACCATGATGCCCAGCCAGCCGCCAATCACAGCCCCAGCGATGCCGAGAGGCAGAACCCACCACGTGGGCACAACGTAAGCGCGAAGCACCCGCCACGTCTGCCCGGCAACGCCTGCCTGCCGCCATTCCTGCCAGATGCGCTGATAGTCCGCCTCGTAGAAGCGGTAGAGCTGGGCAAGCTGCTGGATGCGCTGTGGACGCTGCGCGTTGTCTTGCAGACCGAGCTCCTGCAGCGGAAGGCGAGGGGGAGAGCTCAGCAGAATCCTCGGCTGCTGCCTAGCAGACCGCTCGACCGACTGCACGATTCGCCCCAGCATATTATCCCGGTTGCGACTCTGGCTGTTGGTGAAGCCCATCGCTACGGCAACGCACCACACGAGGCTGAGAAGCACTACCGCGACCGACACGCCGATAACCCATCGACGCTGACGCATCACCAGACCAGCCGCTGCCGCGCTCGCCATCAGCGTTCCCATGACCTGCAGGGCGACGACGCCGTTGGGCAGTGTCTGCGCGAAAGATGCACAGCCCCCCGGTCCGCTGACGCAAACCGAATCGGGGACGAACACGGGTCTTGTCACAACACCAAACCCCTCCCTCGCGATGTCCACGCGGTCGGCTACGCCGCCGCGAGTGGTTGCTCGTCTATACACCCTGCCCCAGTAGTCGCGCTGGACTTTGCTAAACCATTCGCTGTAGCGTCGTTGCACCATGTTCGCCAGGGGAACCAGAGACGGCTCCTCAACAGGGCGCAAGGTAGCCAGCGGGGGGAGTGGACGCTTGTGCAGGGGAAGGGCTTCGATGTTGAACAGCGCCTCACGCAGCGCAGGGGAGGAGTCTGCCAGCACCGCCTTGCTGCCCGCTGTCCACAGCATCACGTCCACTACCTGGGGCAGGCGCATG
>JANWYZ010000238.1:0-4534 GCA_025054895.1 bacterium
AGCCGAAGGCGAAGCATCTCCCTGTAGCGAGCAAACGAGCCTCTTCGCTTCAGAATAACATCGAAGCGAGGAACATCTCCCAGACCGGAAAACGGCAGTCAGTGCGGCTAACTACCTGCCCAGAATGTCCTTCTCGTCAAACACAGCATGGTAAATCACGGTGCGTTCCTGGGCGCTAAACACCAGATGGATTTTGCCGTCGTCGGCTTGAATGGCGAACGGGTATGCGAAGGCGTCGTCACCCTCGAACAGGTTAAGGCGGTATGGGTAGCTCTTGTCACCATCCACCGAAATCGCCGCTGTTAGCGGGGTCCGCACGGACGTGGAATCGTTGTAGATAAGCAGCAGGTTCCCGCTACGTAGACGCAGGAACTCTACTGCCGCGTTGGGGTTTTTGAACGGTGTTTCCCTGCCCTCGCTCCACGTGCGCCCGCCGTCGCGCGATTCGGAACGCACAATGCGTCTGTCGGGCATATCCTCGTAGCTGCCCCCCGCCCGGCAGTAGCACACCAGATAGTCATCGGTTATCGCTGCGACTGCTGGCTGCAGGTTGCCTATGCGCGAGCGGATGCGGTTAGTCTCCGTCCATGTGTGCCCACGAACATCATAGATGAAGAACAAGGAGCAGGTCTCAGGCGAGACAAACTCGGTGTCCTCCCCCACCTCATAGTAAGCAGGCAACAGGATATTGCCGTTCGACAGGGCAATGGGGCGGTTGCGCACCATCATACCCTGCGTGAGGCTCACGATCATCGGGTCAGACCAGGTTTTCGCGCCGTCGGTGGAGATTTTTGCCTGAATGATGGATTTACTCCATGTGGCTCCGTAACGCACTACGTAGAACAACCACACCTTACCGTCGGGCGCCTGCCAGACAACCGGGTTGCCTTCCGGGCGGTGGGGCGCGTCGGCGATGGCAACAGGCGTTGTCCATTGCGTACTGCCTTTGGGCAAGCGCGCGCCGTAAATGGCGGTATCCTCTGAATATTCGTCGGAGCCCGCGTAGAAAACCAGATACAGGTCTCCGTTAGACAGTTGAGCGATAGAAGGCGCGTGTTTGTACCGCCCGCCGGGATGCTCGGGACCGAACACGCGCTGCACGGGAACGTTCGCTTTCATCGTGGGTTGCGCCTCCTGTGCGGTTGCCCATGTAGAGAGCAAAAAGATAGCTACTACTGCCCATAATCTGGGGAAAGGCATGTTGGTTCTCCTTCTTTTTCTCATCCAACGCCCCTCTCCCAGCGGGAGAGGGGCAGGGCAAGAGGTCTTGACGCGCTATTTCTCCGCGAAGGCGGCGTCAAAGGCGATGCGCGACGGTTCGAAGTCCATCCGCTTTACGAAAGCGCACGCTTCTCGTGCGCCGTGCTCGCGGTCCATGCCGCTGTCTTCCCACTCTACCGAGAGCGGCCCCTGATAGTTCACCTCGTTCAACGCGCGGATAATCTCCTCGAAGTTGATGCAACCGCGCCCCAGCGAGCGGAAATCCCAGTAGCGCTCAGGATGTCCGAAGTTGAGGTGTCCACCAAACACACCCGACAGGCGCGGCGTGGATGCCCAGTATACATCCTTCATGTGCACATGGAAGATGCGCTCGCGGAAGGTGCGGATGAACGCCACGTAGTCTACCCCCTGATAGCCCAGGTGGCTGGGGTCGTAGTTAAAGCCGAAGCGTCTGTGCCCGCCTACCGCCTCGATCGCTCTCTGCGCGGTGACGATGTCGAAAGCGATCTCGGTAGGATGCACTTCCAGCCCGAAGTACACATCTTCCTGCTCGAATACGTCCAGAATGGGTTTCCACCGCGCGGCGAAATCGGCAAAGCCCTTGTCTACCAGGTCTGGCGGGTTGGGCGGGAAGGAGTACAGGAAGGGCCAGATGGAGCTGCCCGTGAAGCCGTTAACCACCACGCGCTTCAGCTGCGCCTTCACTTCGGGCGGAGCAGCATTGAATAGCTTACGGGCAGCGCGGGCGGTATTCTTCATCTCTTCTGCTGCGCGCTCTTTCACACCATCGGGTTTGCCATCGCCCCACACGTACGGCGGCAAAATCGCCTTGTGCCGCTCGTCGATGTTATCGCACACCGCCTGCCCTACCAGGTGGTTACTAATCGCGAAACACTTCAGCCCGTATTTGCTCAGTATCTCCCAGCGCGATTGCACATAGCCGTCTTGCGACAGCGCTTTGTCCACCTCGAAGTGGTCGCCCCAGCAAGCGAGCTCTATGCCATCGTAACCGAACTCTTTCGCCTTCTTCGCCATCTCCTCCAGCGGAAGGTCTGCCCACTGTCCGGTGAACAGCGTAACCGGTCGCGCCATAGCGAATCCCTCCTTCAGCAAGGTTTTCACCCTTTGATTCGCTCTGGGGCGTTACCTTCCTGCTAAACCATTCCCCTCTTCTCCAGTTGTTTATACAACACCAGCGAGTAGATGACCGGCACAAACACCAGCGCCATGAACACTACAAAGCATATCACAGGAGGCACGCCCAGCCAGATTGCCACTGTACCCAACACACCGGTCGCGGTGAATAACCATGCGGACAGGTGGTGCGTCTTATCCCATACGGTTTCGCTGGCAAGCGTCCATGGCGTGCGCACGCCCACCCAGAAGTTGCGTTTTACCCTGCCCAGCAGCAACCCGATGCCCCCAAACAGCAGGAAGATGCCGCCCATTATCGCGCGGGATACATCCAGTCTCGGATTCAGCGCCGCCTGCAGGGCAACCACATGGATGTACGCCATCAGCGCAATCACCAGCACCACGATGAGGTTATAGGTGGAACGGAACGGTTCTACCTGAAAGCCTTTTGGCGAGAGCCAGGGCAGCGCCAGAAGGAGCAGGAAAAGCCCCGTCGACATACCGGGCAGGAAGAAACTGCCGAAAGCCCTGTTGCTCCATCCGTCGACCTCGCCTTTCCAGTTCCAGTGTGTGGGTATCCTGTCGGGCAGAGATGGATAGAGCCATAGTGAATACGCTAACATGCCAGCAAGCAACAAAACCCCACAGAGGAGCATGACACGAGTGCCCATCGCAAACACCTCCTGGTAAGTAAGACTATCACTATCAGGCTCAGGTTGCATCTGGCCGTTTGCGCAACAGTCTTCCGGTGCTTGGTGAAGTTTGTGATTTGTAACTCTACCTCTTTATTTCACCACCAGCACATGACAGGGCACATGCGCGACGATGGAAGAAGCCGTGCTGCCAAAAACCCGCTCGTGCAGGGTAGAATGCCCCTGGTGCCCGATAACTACCAGGTCTACTTCGTGATGCTTCACGAAATCTACGATAGACCACACTTCGTGTCCTGTTACGATGTGCGTTCGTGCAGGCACATCCGCCAGCTGGGCAGCCAGCTGCACCTGTTTTTCCAGTTGTGCGAAGTAGGCGTCGCGCTGTTGCTTCACCTCCTCGTATTCGCCGATGGTGGCGGCGTACCTGGGCAGGTCTTCCTCCACCATGATTACATGCAGTTCGGCTTCCAGCGCTTTCGACAGCGCGAGTCCCGTGTTCAAAGCACGCTCTGCGCCCTCCGAACCGTCAAAACCGACCAGAATGCGCCGATACATACATCATCCCTCCTCGTATGCTGGACCGGATTGTGGCTGAGCAAGTGTGTGTAACTTCTGCTTCTCCCCTGCCGCCGACGGCTTGAAGAAGGTCTGGGCAATCACCGTAGGCGCTACAGCACTGCCTATTGTGATACCGACCAGTATGGTATACTGCAGATTGTTGAGGTAACCATGCGTTAACCCGAACACTGCAGCGATAATATCGAAGGTGAGCCCGGTGCTCAGGATAAGCGAAGTGTATGCGGACTCTCTGTGAGACATGCCCTGCAAACGGCACACAGGATAACAGGCGGCTACTTTCGCTATAACCCGCACAGCGAGCAGCACTAAAACCACCAGCAGGTTTGCCCAGAGGGTGGGCAACAACACGTAAGTGCCCGCTTTCAGGAAGTAGAAAGGAGTAAACAGGGTAAACGTCATTACACGTAGCTGGTGGATGTGCGCCGGATAGCGTGAAATCTCGGAGGACAAGGCTATCCCGAGAAGGTAAGCTGCCAGTATCGCCTGAGTGTCTGCGCGTTCCGCCAGACCAGCCAGCAAAAGAAGCAGCAACAGCACATACTTACCGTGTGGGTTGCTCACATGTTGGTTAAGACTTCGAAAGAACGATCGGGTCGCTCGCGGGGCGCCTAACACAGCGATAACGATGGCTGTCAAATAAACCGCGAACCATCCGCTAAGCCTCGCGAAGGCTATACCCAGAGCCAGCATCGCCGCCAGATTGGAAAAGAAGCAAGTCACCAGCAGTTTTCTACCAAATGGAGTTTGATGCGTTCCCGAATCGATGAGGACTGTGTAGACGATAGCAATAGAAGTAGGAGCAAGGGCGATACCAGCAAGCAAAGAGGCTTGAAACGACCATCCCAGCGCCAGCCAGATGACCAGCACCTCCGCACCGAGCGCTGCAGTAAACGAGACCATCCCCAGTGCGGTTGCGCCCTTCCATTCTCGCCGAAGCGCAACCGGGT
>JANWYZ010000238.1:4544-4792 GCA_025054895.1 bacterium
TCTCTGTTCCTGCAAGAAAGGTAAGCAATATACCCCCTAACCCTGCCAGAAAGTTTACCCACTCATTGGGTTGGATGTGTAAAAGATTACCCCCTAACACACCGAACAGGATTTCCCCCAGAGCAACGCTTAACGCCAGGCGCACAGAGACCACCGAAGCAGCTAGCGCCAGAGCGATCCAGACAAACGCTGTCCACCATGTGTTCATGTTTTCGCCTCCCTATCGTTTCGGCACAAAATGCATCTGC
>JANWYZ010000239.1 GCA_025054895.1 bacterium
AAGCCTGCCAGCCCCAGCCGTAACTGCGTGCATACCGCTTGCTGTCTTTCACCATGATGGCGGTGACTTTCTTTTTGCCTGCCACGTACATGCCGTCCACATCTTTCGCCTCGTACAGCACGAACACAATGGCGCTACCGTCTGGAAACTGCCTGCCATTGCGTTTGTACACAGCAGCAGCTTTAGCGTTGGCGTAGATGTGGTGTACTCCACCAAAGGGGTCAAAAAGCGGATGCTGGTCGCTGTAGATAACACCCGTGGTGATATGTGTCCAGTTGCGCCAGTCGGACGGCAGACGATTGGGGGTGGGCGCGTTTGCCTGTTGCGCCTGAAGTGCGATAACGCCCAGTGCGCCCAGAGTGAACATACTGAGCCAGAAGAGTCGTTTCATGTAACGTTCACCTCCTTGTTACAGAATATGCAGTAAAGTCACATTACTTTGCAAGAGGTTACGAAAAAGTAAGGTGGTTACTTTTCGGTAAGTATAGTGGGCAGCAAAAGCAAATGGCACAGGCATTATGCCCGTGCCTATTACAACGCCGCTGGCGCGGCGGACACCAGAGTGAAACATAGTATCTGCGGGAGGAGGGTTCTCACAAAGGTTGTTCCGTACCTGCTGGCATTTTTCACAATATTGGGCTGCGCCAGTCGCCCAACGCGGTGCGGATACTCCATATAAACGCCGCCCGAGGGTGCGGAAGGCATCTGTCACAGCGAGGTAGCGAAGTATCTTAAGTTACCAATGCGAGGGTGATGTGAACGCTCTCCCCGAAAGCCATCCGTTGTCTGGCGTTAGACTACTCCCCCTTCCGCCGGATACGGCTCTCCATCGTGTACAGCAGCACCTGCCCTTCTCACGGTGCGGCATATTCCTCCGTATTCACACAGTTTGCAATGGTCGCCGGGGACGGGACGGATGTCGCCCGTCTGCAGGTGGTGCAGCAGTTGGCTGATTTTTTGCGCGGCGGTACGCTCGATACTTTTCCATCTTTGCCCGTGCACGCGCTGCACCACCGAGAAGTCTTCCTGGGGTTGTTTGTTCAATCGTTGCAACAGTTCAGGAGGGGCAGTGTCAGTGAACAGTACGCGGTACCGTTTTGCCTCCAGTGCATCGTCCAGCGCAACAGCCGCTGCGTTCAGTTTCCAGACCTGCCTTAGCGCGGCGACATAAAGCACGGTCTGCAGGTCTTCCCCCATCTGTACGCTCTGCCACCATCCGTCGGGCAGGTCACGCTTGTAATCCACCAGCACCGCCGCGCCAGTTTGTGGGCATACATCCACCCGGTCTATCCTGCCGCATATTAGCATCCGCTCACCACCTGGCAGCGTCAAGCGCAGAGGCGGCGCCACGTCTTCCGGAGGCTCTTCCTCCTCTTCGTGCGCGGGACCAAAGGCAGCTTCCGTCCATAGCGTTTGCAAGCCGAATCCAGAATATATCTGCTCCTCACGCTCCAGCACCGAACGCACCATCTCCTGTAGCTGCTGCAGCAGCAGATGCCGTTCGCCGGCGGGACGGTCCACAGGGTGTTGCCGGGCGACCTCTTGCAACAGTTCTTCCAGTGGTTGTTGCGGGTGGCGACGCCGGCTATTCATCACCGCATGTAGCCATCGCCCCTGCGCAGCCGCGTAATGGCTTCTTTCTCCGCGCAGCTTCAATTCCCAGCGTACGAAATGCCGAAATGGGCATCGCTGCAACTCCTCCAGTTCGCTGGCGGAGTAGGCTCGGCTGCCAATGTGGGGTAAAACGGCGGTCAATCGGGGAAAATCGGGCAGGTGTCGCCACCGCCACCACTGGCGGCAGCGCGCCGGTTGCTCAGTAAGCCAACGATGCAGTATATATGCGGTACGCTGCCGTTCCGCCTCGTCCATGATGCGGCGTGTGTGGGGGTTGGTATCGAACAGCGAGTCCACCAGCGTGCGCTCGGCGTCCCAGTCATCCAGTGTGTGAGAGAGCGGGGCGGTAATATCGCTCAGTCGCAGGCTGCGCTGTATAACGCCGCCCGCACTAAAAATCTCGTGCAACGAGCGCAAATAAAACGAAGGTTGTACATCATGGTCACCCTCTGTACGAGAGTAAGTGAACACTACCTTGTGTGAAGCGCAGGTCGCTGCCTGATAGAACGCCAGCCTTTCCAATGCTGCATGGTCGGTGGTCAGCGGCAGGTGGCATCCAGCGTGCTGGTTGAGCCACCGTCGGTCGTCATCGCGTAGCAGCGCGTCTTCGGTTATCCGTCTGGGGAAGCGTCCTTCCTGCACGCCCATCACGAAAACAACGCGCGGACGCAGAGGGCGGCTCCGCGTGGCTTCCAACAACCACACAGCGTTGCGCAGGGACGTTTCGTACTTCTGTGGAGTCGCCTCCCATGCCTGTTGCACGGCTCGCGCCCATTCGCCGGGCGTGCCCTCCTCATCCTGTATTAACAAGGAGATCACCTGTTGAGCCGTCTCCATCGCCTGCGCCAGGACATCCTGTTGTTCGCTGTTCAGAACGGACATCCCAAATTGCATGGCGCTCAGCGATCTCTGCAACGTGTCAAGCCATTGGCGTGGGGTTGTCGCCTGCGCCAGCGATTGGGTGCTCTGTACCAGCGTACGCAACAGAGAGGCGGCGGCGCTGTGCTCTTCCTCTATCTGTTCAGCGAGATGTAGCCAGCTGTTAGCGCCTGCACGTACGCCCCGTCGCACCGCCAGCAGACGCACCCGATCCGCCGAAAGGATATCTATCGGTAAGTAACCGCTTTTGAGCCATCGGAGCACTTCTTCCCGTGCGTAATCGCTCTCGTGCAAACGCAATAAGCTAACCAGCGCGCGCACCAGTGGATGTTCACCCAGCGTCTTCGCTTCGAAACTCTGAGAGGGAATGCCGAACTGTGTGAACACGCTGTTCAGGGCTGGCAATACGGAGCCTATGTCGCGACAGAGAACCGCCATTTCGCCCCAGGCCATGCCGTTGCGATGGTAACGTACTATCTCCCGTGCGACCATCTCTACTTCTGCCAGAAGATGCGGCGCTTCCCATATCTCCACAGCAGGTGTTGTCTGCTCGTCGCCCAGGGGAGCGGTCGGCGCGCCAAAAAGATGAGCGGCGATGTGCGCTATCGCTGGGGCAGTGTGCTCATCTGGAGGTTGCGAAACGGGTTCCAGGCGTACCTCGAAATGCTGGCTCAGCCACTGCAGAGTGGTACGGGCGTTTTCGAACAGCACGTCCCTCTTCTGCTCCCAGCAGAGTGTGAATACCAACTCGCAACCTGCTTCTCCCAGGACGCGCAGAAACTCCGTCTCGGTTCGGGAGAGCCGTGCAAAGCCATCCAGCAACACGCGGCGGGGGAGTACCATGTTGTGTTGCGATTCACGCAGAGTTTGTGCTGCCAGTAGATAGATATCCTCTTCCTCATGCCAGCCGCGCGCAGCCAGCAAGAGACGATAATGACGTAATATCTGAGCCAGCAGGGCGATTTTCTCCTGTTCCTGCGAGTGGACAGCGAGTTGCTGCAGCCATTCCGCTGAGACGCCCTCCCGTGCCATCTCCCGCACCCACGCAGATAACAGGGCGAGGATGCCTTCTCGTCGAGCGGCGCGTTCCACCCACGTACCGGGCTGAGCGGTAGCCTGTATCGCTCTCTGCAACAACCACCGGCGCAGGTGAACCGGCGCGAAGCGTATCTCGTTGCTCGCCGAGGCGACCTCTACGGCGAAGTTGTGAAGGCTCTGGGTTACCTTCTCTGCCGTTCGAGGAGCCATTCCCTCCGCCAGCAGTATAGCGCGCGCCATCTGAGCCTGCAGGTCTGCAGGCAGTATCAACCGAACGCGTTCGGCTCCCTGCAAGCACTCTGTAATGCAGCGGCGTGTCTTGCCTCCCAGAGCCGGCGCCACCCAGACAGTTAAAATTGGTTTCACGCCCTCGGCTATTGTGGTCAACATACTGTATCATCTGCCCGCCATTGACATGGCGGGCTATGGAGTGGAGAAACCTGCCCGCGCAGGTTTTACAGTCTGCGAAGGTAGATTTTCCGCTATATCACGTGCGATTTCAATCCTGGTGCGGCAGCCTCGCTGCAGTGCAGGTGCCAGAACCGGTTTACCGCCGCATCTACTTGCGCTTCATGCCTGTCTTCGCCTCGATGCGTTTATCCTCCTTTCCAATTGAGGCAACCTCCTCCACGACGAGAGAACCGCTAAACCATTTAACTGTTTCAGCAAACGCTGTATGCGTGGGCGAACACGGACCGTCTTCCACCCCCGCACCTTGCTTCTACTACCTGTTTCTTGCGTTAATCATCCCCAACCGCGCCGAAGTTGCCCACGAGGATGCCAAAGTCAAACAAGGTGACCTCTTCGTCCCCGTCCATGTCCGCCTCCGGGTTCCACCCGCTGTCGCCGGGCACTGTGCCAAACGCCGCCACCAGCGCGCCGAAGTCGAACAATGTCACCTCGTTGTCGCCGTCTACGTCCCCGTTGGGCAGTGAGAAGTTCGCGATCGCACTGCCCACGATGGACACATTGGGCAAAGTTTGCCTCAGCCAGTGAGAAGCCTTCGCCGACAGGTCGTACACCCCGTCCAGCGGCGCCACCAGCGAGTAGGCTCCCGCCGCGTTCAAGGATACCGTGTACGCTTGCAGTGGCGTCAGGCTGCCCGGAGCGCGCACCTGCAACTGCACGGCAACCGTTGCGGGGTTGCCACTGAAGTCCAGCAGGTTCACCACCCCGCCGAGGGTGGCGTAGCGCACATACCAGAAGCCGTCTGTGAGGTCAAAACTGCCTCCGCTGTGCAACGGGCTGGCTCC
>JANWYZ010000023.1 GCA_025054895.1 bacterium
CGTCACCGTATGCTGTTCTTTGCTGAGCATGTCGCGCAGGGTAACCACTCCTTGCGCCAGCTCATCTTCGCCTATCATCAGCGTGATGCGGCAACCTAAACGGTCGGCGAGCTTCATTTGCGCCTTCAGGCTGCGCCGTTGATAGTCAGCTTCGGCGGAGATGCCAGCCTGACGCAGCTGTTGCAGTATCTGCAAAGCGGGTTGCATTGCCTGCTCGCCCAGTGCAGCAACGAACACGTCCACCGTCTCACGTTTTGCTTCTGCCAGCCCCAGCTCTTTCAGCACGATAATCGCGCGTTCGATGCCCAGCGCAAAACCGATACCCGGAGTGGGAGCGCCTCCGATTTCCTCCACCAGTCCATCGTAACGCCCGCCGCCTCCCAGAGCGTTCTGCGCGCCCAGTGCGTCGCTGACAATCTCAAAAGCGGTTTTCGTATAATAATCAAAACCGCGCACCAGGTGCTTGTCCACCACGTAGGAAATGTGCAGCGAGTTTAGATAGGAGCGCAGCGCGTCGAAGTGGCTTCGGCATTCTTCACACAGGCTTTCGAGGATATCTGGTGCGTCATGTAGCAGAGCACGGCACTTTTCGCGTTTGCAATCCAGCATGCGCAGAGGGTTCACCTCGTAGCGCGTTTGACACGCCTCGCACAGCTCGTGTATAAACGGGCGAGCGAACTCGCGCAACCGCTCGCGGTACACCGGTCGGCAAACTGGACATCCTACCGAGTTGAGCACCAGCGACAGGCGCGAAATGCCCAGTTGCTGATAGAAATGCATCGCCAGCGCGATAATCTCCGCATCCAGGGCAGGGTGCTGTGAGCCAATGGCTTCAACCCCCAGCTGGTGTGCCTGCCGGTAACGTCCTGCCTGCGGTCGTTCGTAGCGGAAGATAGGGGTGATATAGTAGAGTTTGCTCACGCCTCCTTGCGCGGCGAGGTTGTTCTCCACGTACGCTCGAACCACCGGCGCGGTTCCTTCTGGCTTCAATGTTACGCTACGCCCGCCGCGGTCGGTAAAGGTGTACATCTCCTTGCTGACCACGTCGGTATGCTCGCCCATACTACGGGTGAACAGGTCGGTATCTTCGAAGATAGGAGTACGGATTTCGTGGTAGCCGTAGCGTTTGCACAGTGTGCGGAAGGTTTCCTCCACACGGTTCCAGAGCGGGCTTTCGTCGGGCAGAATGTCGTTAGTACCGCGCGGGCGTTGGTACCGCATCGCTCTCCTCCGCAACAAAAGGGCGACACCGCGATTGCGGGTGTCGCCCCGGTAACATGGTAGCGGCGGGCGGACTCGAACCGCCGACTCCACGGGTATGAGCCGTGTGCTCTGACCGACTGAGCTACGCCGCCGTATCGCACTTCTTATTTTACATGCAAATTCGGCGGCTGTCAAGCCTTGTGTGCGCCGCTACCACATGCCCTTAACAGCCGGTATCTTCGGAGTCTGTAATACCAGTACCAGGCACGCCGTGCAAGTCGTTGTAGGGGTCTTGCCGGGTGCTGGTAGCTGCTTCCAGCGCCGCGTCACTGTTGCGTAACGGTTCGGTGGTGCGCCAGCTGTAGTAGGTAGGTCGCAAGGCGCCTGAAGGGGTAGCGCCGCCGGTGGGGATGCCGCTGTAGCGGAACCACTTGGCGTGACCATCTGCGAAGTTGAGCACCAGTCCTTCTTTATGCCTCGCATAGCCGAGGAAGCTGTAAAACTCCATCTGCCCTACGTTGCTCAACTGCTTTAAGTAGCCGTCGAAGAACATGATGGTTTCGGCAGGTACAGGCATTCCGCCCAGAGTGGTCGGCGGTGTGCGCTTCGGGAGGTAGGGGCAGAAGCTCTCGCCGAACAGTCCGAGATTGGGAATGTAGCCCGTGAAACGGAACGTGCCGCCGTAGTTCAGCCCCAGCGCTGCCAGACGCGATTGCCAATCTACGCCCGGACGATAGCTTGGACATACAAATATCTCTGTGTTCTTCAGGTACGGAGCCACCATATCGTACACTGCAACAACCGTCGTGGGATTTGCCAGATAGGCGCTCATTGGGAAGGTCTCATCGTAGTCCTGCGCGTACATCAGCACGCCTAGCGCCAGCTGTTTCTGGTTGCTGGTACAGCTGGTTTGCCTTGCGCTCTCTCTCGCTTGAGAAAACACAGGGAAGAGGATCGCTGCCAGTATCGCGATAATCGCGATCACGACGAGCAGTTCAATAAGGGTAAAAGCGTTGCGTCGTTGCATTCACAACCTCCTGTGCAAATGGTTTACACATCATCGCCCTCGATGAGGAGCGACATGTAGGTTTAGTATAACCTTTTTGCCCAGCAAAACGCAAGGGCAGCTGCTCTACGCAGCTGCGGTTGACAATCGCGGCGTGCAACGATTATACTGTTAGCGCGACCGAGAGATGATGCAAACGCGAGTGCCAGTGCGCTATCCTTTCGTCAACCTCGCCGAGCAAGCCACCCAGCTGGTGCTGTTTGTGGGCGATGTAGGCATCTTGCTGGCGCAGGCGTTGGGGTTTGTATTTCGCGGGCGTTGGGAAGCGCGCGAAACGATACTGCAGATGGCTCTCATCGGAGCGCAGGCGGTGCCGATGGTGGTGATTACCAGTGGATTCACCGGGGCGGTGCTGGCGTTGTACTCGGCGAAGTTGATGATCGAGTTCGGGGTAGGCTCGCTGGCGGGCGGAGCGGTTGCGCTGGCGATGGCGCGGGAACTGGGCCCGGTGGTAACCGGCGTGGTAGTGGCGGCGCGCTCCGCCTCGGCGATTGCTGCCGAGATTGGCAGTATGAAGGTGACCGAGCAGGTGGATGCGTTGCGTGCGCTGGCTGTGCCGCCGGTACAGTATCTGGTGGTGCCTCGCCTCATCGCCTGTTTGACAATGCTCCCCGTGCTGGGCGCGCTGGCGTTCGTTGTAGGCACGTTCGGAGGTTATGCGGTCGCCGTGCCGATAGGCGTGTCGTCCACAGCCTACCTGCTTGGCGTCCGGGAACTGGTAGACACCTACGATGTGTTCGCTGGATTGCTGAAGACGGTGGTTTTTGGAGCAATCATCGCGCTAGTGGGCTGTCGAGCAGGGCTAAGAACAGAGGGAGGCGCCGCGGGGGTAGGGCGAGCGACCACTAATAGCGTGGTAGTTGCGGTGTTGCTTATCTATGTGGCGAACTTTTTCCTGGCTTATCTGTTGTTCGGTGGACGATGAGCGAGCGACCTGTTGTCCAAACTGCAGTACGTGTCAGCGACGTTTGGTATGGGGTGGACTCGCGATGGGTGTTACAGGGCGTTTCTCTGGAGGTGCGTACAGGCGAGGTATTCGCCATCATGGGACCGTCTGGCTGCGGTAAAACCACGCTACTGAAGCTGATAGGCGGTTTGCTCAAGCCCCAGCGTGGAGAGATATGGATTGGCGATACCGAAATCTCGCGCCTGTCGGAGGCGAAACTCACCCCTGTGCGCAAAAGGATAGGGCTGGTGTTCCAGTATGCAGCGCTGTTCGACTCGTTGACGGTGTACGATAACGTGGCTTTTGGAGTGCGGAGGCACATTACCCGTAACGAACGAGAGGTAGAGCAGATTGTACGGGAGAAGCTGGCGCTGGTCGGTATGAGTGGTACCGAGCATCTGTATCCTGCGCAGCTGTCAGGCGGGATGCAGAAGCGGGTGGGGTTGGCGCGTGCGCTGGCAATGAACCCGAACATTGTACTGTACGATGAACCGACGGCAGGCTTGGACCCGATTATGGCGGAAACCATCGATACGTTGATAGTAGATACCACGCGGCGGCTGCAGGTTACTGCTCTGGTGGTCTCGCACGATTTGACCAGCGTGTTCCACATTGCAGACCGGATAGCCATGTTGCATGAGGGGCGCATTGTGGCATGTGGTATGCCGGACGAGGTGCGGATAGATAGTCACCCGATAGTGCGCCGGTTTTTACAGGCAGGCGGTGTTGCACCGCATACTGAAGTACGGCGTCAGGACTTGAGCCATGATGACCTCGCGTAAAGCGACGTTTCTGGTAGGTTTGACCATCATTCTGGCGGCGGCGTGGATGGCGGCGACGGTCATTTACCTGCGCGGCACGCTGGCAGCGCGGCGCGTGTACACTGTGGAAGCAGTATTCCCCGACGCGCTGGGCATCCGCGAGCAGGCGAGGGTGTATCTTGCAGGCGTAGAGGTCGGCGAGGTGCAGAAGGTGTGGTTAACCCCTGACCTGCGTGCGCGAGTGCGTATGGCTCTGCGCAAGGACGTGCGTGTTCCTGAAGATACCGTAGCCGTGGTGATGTCGCCTGGTATCGCCGGGGTGGACAAGCTAATTGCGCTGGTGCCGGGCAAATCGCCGCGCGAGGCGCAAGAGGGCGCAGAACTACAGGGCGCGAGAGAACCGGGACTCAGCGACATCGCTCCTGTAGCCCAACAAACCCTCCAGCAGGTACAGCAGCTGATTCGCTCCGCCAACGAGTGGCTCGCCGACGCCGAGATGCGCGCCAGCATCAGGCAGACGCTGAAAAACGTGGAAGAAGCTTCAGCACGCTTGACCGTACTGACCGAACAAACCAGCAAACTGCTGGCAAGCACCGGGCGGTCGCTCGATGCGGTGGTGCAGGATACGCGACGCTCTACCCGATTGCTTCCGCAGGTGGTGCAGGACCTTCAGGCGTTGCTGGAGCAATCGCGCGAGCTGGTGCGTACCGCCCAGCACGCTACCGAAAGCTTTGACCGCTTTATTAGCGACGAACAGCTCCAGCAAGACCTGCGCGATTTGGCCAGGGAGATGAGCTCACTCAGCGTCAAACTGAGCCGCATCGCCGAAGACATCGGCAAGTACACGGGTGACGAGGAGTTACGTGAGAACGTACGCGCTACGGTTGCTGAAGCACGCGCCACCCTGGCCGAAGCGCGGCACGCTACAGAAAACATCAATCAGTTCGTGGAGCGATTGATTCAGCCGGGCAGGTTATCTATTAAACCGATGGAAGTTTCACTGGACGTGTACGCGCTACTGCGCGACACCGCGTTCCGCACCGACCTGACCCTCTCTTTTCCGTATCGCGACAATCGGTTTTTCTATGTTGGAGTGTACGATGTAGCTGAGAGTAACAAGTTCATCCTGCAATATGGCTCGCAGCTGACGCCTGCCCTGAATCTGCGCTATGGTCTATATGCGTCCAAGCCGGGCGTCGGGGTGGATTGGAGGTTGAGACGCGGTGTGCAGCTCCACGCTGACATTTTCCATCCAAACAACCTGCAGATAAACACCCGGGCAAAGATTCAGCTGGATGCCGATTGGAGCCTGTGGGTGGGTATGGACAGCTTATTCCGCGATAACCAGCCTGTACTGGGTTTACAGTTGACGCGGTAACCAATCAAGTGGAGGTGGATGAGCATGGCGATGAAGGTAATACTCACGCGGGACGTTCCTGCACTGGGCAAGCATGGCGAAGTGGTGAACGTTTCGGAGGGCTACGCGCGCAACTACCTGTTCCCGCGCGGACTGGCGATTGCGGCGGACAAGGGCGCGATGAAAAACGTAGAGTTGCGCCAGCGGCAAGAGTCGATGCGCGTGGAGAAAGCGGCTCAAGAGGCGAAGCATATCGCCGAAGCCTTGAGGGGAAAGACGGTGACAGTTAAGGCGCATGCCGGAAAAGGAACCACCAAGCTGTTCGGCGCGGTAACCGCCCAGCATATTGCGGATGCTATCGCGCAGCAGTATCATCTGAAAGTGGATAAGCGCAAAATTGGGTTACTGGAGCCGATTAAATCGCTCGGCGAGTACGAGGTCAACCTGCACCTCTATCACGATGTAAATCTGACGCTGAAGGTGGAAGTAGTGCCACAGGAGGCTTCGGCGTGAGGCGTGGTGTGGCGCAATGAGGAGAAACGCCAATCGGCAGAGTGGGCAGGAGGTGCGCATGAGCGAGCTGCTGCGCGCTCTGCCCCACAATCTGGATGCGGAGGTTGCTACGCTGGGCTCGATGATGATAGATGGAGCCGCCATCGAGCGCGTGGCTGAGTACCTGACCCCCGACGATTTTTATCGCGAAGCGCACAAGGTCATTTTCGATGCGCTGGTAACCCTTTCCAGCCGCAGTGAGCCAGCGGACCTGGTGACGATGAGCGAGGAGCTGCAACGACGCGGTAAACTGGAGGAGGTTGGTGGTATTGCCTATTTAACCACCCTGATTGACAGCGTGCCCAGTGCAGCGAACGTGGATTACTACGCGCGGATTGTGGAAGAGTATGCTATCCGTCGCAGGCTTATCGAGGCGGCGCAGGAAATTGTCCATCTTGCGGCGGTCACAGAGGACGACGATGAGCCTCTGTCCATCGACGAGATAGCTGACCGCGCGGAGAGTGCGGTATACCGGGTGGCGCAACGACGCATAGGCAAAGGGTTTGAAAGCATCCGCCCCTTGCTGGGCGAAGCGTTTGACCGGTTCGAAGCCTTCTATCATGAACGCAAGCTGGTAACAGGATTGAGCACTGGTTTCCGAGAACTGGATTACATTACCGCTGGGCTACAGAATTCGGACCTGGTCATTATCGCTGCACGCCCCAGTATGGGCAAAACCAGCCTGTGTCTCAATATCGGGGAACATGTTGCCCTGCGCGAGGGCAAAACGGTGGCTATTTTCAGCCTCGAGATGTCCAAACAGCAGCTGGTACAGCGCATGATTTGTTCGCAGGCAGAGGTAAACGCGCACCGTCTGCGGTTGGGGATGCTGCCCGAAACGGCATGGCAGAGGATTTCTAAAGCCATACAGGATCTGTGGGACGCTAAGATATTCGTCGATGACACCCCGGATATCTCTGCGCTGGAAATGCGAGCCAAATGCCGGCGTTTGCGCGCTGAGCATGGGCTGAATCTGGTGATAGTAGACTACTTACAGCTAATGCGCAGTCATCGGCGTTCTGAAAACCGCACACAGGAGATATCGGACATCGCCCGTGCATTGAAGGGATTGGCGCGGGAGCTGGATGTGCCGATTATCGCCCTGTCGCAGTTGTCTCGCGCTGTGGAGCACCGTGAGAACAAGCGTCCGATGCTTTCGGACCTGCGCGAGAGCGGTTCTATCGAGGCGGAAGCAGACGTCGTGGCGTTCATCTACCGTCCCGAGTATTACGCGATGAAGGAAGCGGTATCATCGGAAGAGCTGGAGGGAAACACGCCACCGCGCGAGGAAGGACGGGTCGAGGAAGCGGAGATTATCATCGCCAAACAACGAAACGGCCCAACGGGTACAGTGCGTGTAGGCTTCAAACCCGATTACGCACGCTTTGTGCCCCTGGAGCGGTATCGGGAGGAGGAAGATTGAGGATACTGGTGATTGGCGGGGGTGGGCGCGAGCACGCGCTGGTATGGAAAATCGCGCAAAGCCCCAGGGTGAGCAAAATCTACGCTGCACCGGGCAACGCAGGCATCGCTGAGCTGGCGGAGCCAGTTGCACTGAAGGCTACGGATATCGAGAGCCTGGCGAACTTCGCGGAACGCAACCAGATCGACCTCACGGTTGTCGGGCCCGAGTCACCGCTGATTGCTGGGGTAGTCGACGTGTTCGAAAGACGCGGACTGGCGATATTCGGGCCGAGCAAAGAGCCTGCACGACTGGAAGGCAGCAAAGTGTATGCCAAGGAGGTCATGCGCCGCTACCACATTCCTACCGCGGATTTCTCCGCGTTTAGCGACCCGCAAAGCGCGGCGGAATATGCACATCGACGGTTTCGCGAAGGGGCGAGAGGGCTGGTAATCAAGGCAGACGGCGAGGCGGGGGGCAAAGGCGTTTTCGTGGTGCATCACCTGGACGAGGCGCTGGAGGTAATACGCTCGCTCATGGAGGAGCGCGTACTGGGAGAGGCAGGAGCGCGTCTTGTGATGGAGGAGGTCTTGTTTGGAGAAGAAGCCTCGCTGATGGCTTTCACCGACGGGATGACGGCGTTGCCCATGCCTCCAGTTCAGGACTACAAACGCGCTCTCGACAACGACCGTGGAGCAAACACCGGCGGAATGGGCAGTATTTGTCCTCTGCGCCTTGTGACGCCCGAGCTGCAGCAACAGGCGATGGAGCGCATTATCCATCCTGCTATCCGCGCCACACGCGACGCAGGCATTCCTTTCCGAGGAGTGTTGTACGCGGGCACAATGATTACTGAAGAGGGCGTTAAAACGCTGGAGTTCAACGTGCGTTTTGGCGACCCTGAAACGCAGGCGGTGCTGCCTTTGCTGGAGAATGATATTGTCGACGTGATGCAGGCGGTGGTAGAATGCCGCCTGGACGAGGTTACCTTGCAATGGAAACCGCGCTATGCGGTGTGTGTGGTGGTTGCCTCTGGCGGCTATCCGGGCAAGTATGAAACCGGCTTGCCTATCGAAGGGTTGGAGGAGGCGGCGCAGGTTCCAGAATGCATAGTTTTTCACGCGGGTACGCGCAAAGAGGGGGGTAAAATCGTTACTGCTGGAGGGCGCGTACTGGGTGTTACTGCATTGGGCGATACGCTCGCGCAGGCTCGTGGGCGAGCTTACGATGCGGTACGGTGCATCCGGTTCGATTATATGCATTATCGCACCGATATCGGCATCAGGTGGGTGTAAAAAGAGGTTGCATTAAGCAGAAAGGAGGGGATTTCCAGTGCTTACACTGCGCTACGCGGTGGCAGGAGGCTTGCTACTGTTGCTGTGTCTGGCATGTTTGCAAGCGCGTTCTCAACCGCCGACGGTGTTCCAGCCGCCGCGCGTTATCTATCGCCATACCAGCCCTGTGCAGTCGGTACACATTAACAATAACGGCTGGATTGTATGGTCGGAGGGAGGCCCGACGCGCAGCGATGTATGGCTGTACGACGGCTCGCAGGTCCGCCGTCTGAGCGCGGGAGAGGCATGGCGTCTGAACACCTACCCGCGCATCAACAACTTTAACCAGGTTGTGTGGCGGTATGATGATGGTAATCTGTCCGACGTGGTGCTATGGGATAGCGGCGTGCTGATGAATATTACTCGCAGTGATGGCTCCGTGGGGTTCGGCGCGCCGGATATTAACGACTCCGGTTGGGTAGTGACCACCGGAACTAACCTGACAACAGGCTACCAGGACGTTTACCTGTGGAAACCTGGCTATTCCGACCCTGAGAATCTTACCTACTGGGCGGGCTTCGACAGCCAGAACCCGCGTATCAACAATCTGGGAGAGATAGTCTGGAACGCGGTAGATGCAGAGGCGAACCCGCAGATTTATCTGGCGCACGCCGACGACATGATGAACTATCGCGACCTCACGAGCAATGTGGTCGGCGACGATTATTCCTCGCCTGACCTCAACGACCGTGGGCAGGTAGTATGGATGCACCACAACGGCAGTAACTGGAACATCGAGCTGTGGTCGGAAGCAACGGGCGTTGTCGCGCTGACCAGTAATACCGGCAACGCCGCCAGTACATTTCCCGACATAAACAACTGGGGATGGATTTTTTACGAGCAGTCCATCCTGTTCCGTAAGTACGATGTGCATCTGTTCGCCGAGGGCACAATTATCCCAATTACTGACAACACCGACCCTGTGCGCAGCTTCCGCGTGGCTCTCAATGACAGGGGTGAGCTGGTATGGGTGACCCGCGAAGACATTGGCGGCGTGCGCTACTGGAGTATCATGCTGGCGCAGCCGGTGCCAGAGCCTGCAACAGGTGTAGTGCTGCTGAGTGGTGTAGGGTTACTGGCGCTGTGGAGGCGCAAACGCGGGCAGGTGTAGGGGGCGCGCTCTACCTTGAACTATGCGGGCGCAATGGAGCGCGCCCTCCTGCCATTGCAACGGTGGGGGTAAGGGTGTTTACCACGGCACGATGCTAAACGCACATTTTTGAAACGTTGCTGGAAATTGTACTCGTGGGACGAGCGAATGTACCACAATCCGGAACAGATTTGCCCCCTGCGGGCGACCTTTGCTTTCGTGCGTTTGGCAGTGTGATAGTGTTCATTACCGTCCTGTTGCTGCTGTTTGCCCTTATTGTGTTCTGGCGCATACCGTCGCAATCCGTTGTCAACCTGATGCCCGACGACGCCTTTTACTACTTCGGCATTTCCCGCAACTTTGTGAAAGGGCACGGCTTCTCTTTCGATACTATTAACCCCACGAACGGCTTTCAACCTCTGTGGATGTACCTGCTGTTGCCCGTAGCGTACCTGACTCGCGACATGTCTGTGGAAGTCTTTCCGCGAGCGGCTTTCTTCTATCAGGCGCTGTTGCTGGTGCTGGCAGTGGGGTTGCTGCATTTTGCGCTCAGGCGGTGGTGCAGTGCGTCCGTGTTGCTCTTTAGCGATGCAATAATCCTCCTGCTGGGGATGCGTCTGTTTTTCAACGGGATGGAGACTCCTGTGGTTTTTCTCTCCTTTGCCTTGACGGTATGGTGCCTCTCGCGTGGTGGCGCGGAATCGCACGACGTAACCTACTTCGCTATGGTTGGAATGCTGTCTGCGCTCATTTTGCTGGCGCGATTGGACAGTGTATTTATCGTTCTCATCTGGATAGCAGTGCACTTCATGCAAAGGGAACGCGCTTGGAGCTATCTGGGGATAACGGTAGCGGTATTAGCCGTGCTGGTCGCTCCGTATCTGCTGTATAACCTGTGGGCTTTCGGCGATTGGATGCCGATTAGCGGCAGGCTGAAGAACTCGTTCCCGCACATCGAGCAGATAGACTGGCGCCGTGTCCCTGTTCAGCATTACGTACCGCTGCTTGTTTGCCCGCTGGCTACAGGCTGGCTCTGGAGACGGAAGCATCAGCAGGTGCCGTTGCTACTGTTCTTGATGGCGTGGAGTGCAGGTAGCTGGTTACATGCTGTACACACTATCCTGTTCATGAAATGGGGAGTATTTAAGTGGCACTTCAGTCCTTACTGGATACCTCTTACCGTCATCGTGCCTGTGGCGCTCCACGAGTTACAATTGCATGGCCTCGCGCGAGCTTCCTGCGCGGCAGGCGTTATACTATGGGCGGCGTCGGTGTTGAGTATAGCGCAGTTTATCCATGAGACTCTCCTCACCAGCGGACCACCTACTTGGGCAACAGTAGCGTATCGCGCCGCCGTGTGGGCGCGAGAGAACACCTCCGGCGACGCCGTGTTCGCCATGAAGGACGCAGGCAGGTTCGGCTATTACTCCGAGCGGCGAGTGATTAACCTCGACGGGCTGGTGAACAACATGGAGTTGCAGCAATATCTCCGCGCCCGCAGGTTGAGTGAGTATTTCCGGAAAAAGGGCGTTGGTTTTCTGGCGCAACACGCCATTTCACCACGTTCCACGATGGTAGACAACGCTCCGGCGGTGGCAGAGGGCAGCTACTCGCAAACGCACATCTCCTACTTGAGCAGGCTGTACAACATACAAAGCGACGCCATCCCTTTGTTCAGGAAGTACGAACGATTCCGCGAGCGCCATCGGGACGGGGTTTTCCTCATCTGGGAGATTAAATCACCTCAGGTAGCGTCTGTTTCAGCACGCTGAACAGTTCGCCAGCGAATTGCTGGACCGTAGCGATATCCTTCTGCACATCCTGCGAGGAGGGCACGATGAATCGGATGAAGAAGGTTTGCTGGCGGCTCATGCCCACTATACGCGCGGTATACGTTTGAACGCGCGCCACCGCTACTGAGGAGGTGGTACCGAAAGGAGCGCGGTACCAGTACACCACTGTGGCTTTACGCCCGTTGTTGTCCACCTGCATCAGCCTCGCTTTTACTGGCGAAGCTACGCCGGGAATATGAAGCTCCAGCGAGCGTTCGTCCTGAATCTTCCATCCCTGATCGGGAAAACAGAGGTGAGGATTGTGGAAAGCATCTGCGTGAGTGCCTGCCAGCAACACGAAGTCGAGATGTTTGCCCGATGAGTGGATGTATGTTCGGGAGATAATGGCGTCCGGGCGCAATGCCTGAAACACCATGGCGCCCATCTCGTAGCGTGTGCCGTGCCATTCGCCAATCTGCAAGGGGATGCGCTCTTCGGAAATATCGGCGATAGCGCGCCCCTGCCCGGGTTGTATCGCCAGCACAACAGCGGCGGTAGCGACGCTGAGCGCGAGCAGTATCCAGAGATTGCGAACCATGCGCTTCGTTGGATTTGTGATTGTTGTTTCTATCGTCGCCATCCCAACCACCTCCCTATCTGGAAGAGTACGGCAAATGCTACCACCAGCACCAGGTAGCCGCTCCAATCGTGGAAACGCAGCCCTGCCGCTTCGCCGAACTTCGTGCCCACCATCCCGATCAGGGCAATGCGCAAGCCGTTGATCAGGATGGCAATCGGGATGGCAGAGAGCACCAGTACAATTTGCCTGCCGAGGCTCGTGCCAATATAGTAAGCGAAAAATGCAGCAAAGGTTGCCATCGAAACCACCATCTTGAAGCCGCTACAGGGTACCCCTACGTCGAGGTCGAAACCGCCCGGGATGTAGATGAAGTTACCTACTCGGTGTGTCTCGTAGCCCACTGTGCGCAGCATCATGTCCGCTACAGTTGTGGACCAGGCTTGCGCAGGTTGCGAGATTTCGTCGAAAATCACGCCAGGCAGAGGCATCATGAACCCTAAGAACAAGATAGGGAACCACAAGAGGCGTACGAAATTCCAACCCCATATCGCGGCGGTAGACCCATATACCAGCATCAGGAAAGACAGGGAGGAGAGCGTGCTAGAAGGCGCAAGGTGTCCTAGAACCCGCAACAGCAGAGCAGGCACGATGAGCGCAAAAGCCCACAGGCTGGGACGAGGAACCGCTTTGCGCAACTCCTCGCGCCGCATCCACACCATATAAGCAGCTAAGAAGGGAACCAGCACACCATGCGAGTAGTATCCTGTCCACTCGAACCACTTGCCTTTCCAGTCCACAAACATCGAGTAGTAGGCAACAAACAACGCTGCAGCAGAGCCGACCCCAAGCCAGAAAATCGGACTGGGCAGCCACTGTTTGAGCACCGATAAACTGGGTTTGCGTATCGCTCCGTTCATATCTGGTACTCAACGCTCCTTTCTGAGAAGAGCTACGTATTCCCACTCATCTTCGATGCCTGTTTTTCTCGGCGGTGACCGAACGTCCAGTACCTGTTGGCAAAAAAGTTCCAGAACACCACAATACCTGTCGCGAGGATTTTGGCACCGTTAAACACCAGCTTCGGATGCGGATCGTGCTTATCGAATAGTAATACGAAACTGACGATACCATAGTTCAGTATTGCGCCGATGATGTTCACCGTGACGAAACGGATGAACTCTTCATGTACGGCGCGTCGTTTTCGGTCACGGAACGTCCATCGACTGTTCCAGAAGTAACCATTGACCACCGCTACGCAGAAACCCATCACGCTCGCCAGCGCTGCGGGACGCACGTTCAACAGGTAATAGGCGATGTTCGCCACCGAGAAGTCTATTAACGTGCTACTCGTGCCGACGATACAGAACTTGATGAATTGACGCACTCCTCTTCGTTGTAGCTGCGTCGTCACCCAGTTGCTCACAGAAACGCCGTTCATCCGCCACTCCTACTGCATGATTGCCCAGATAGCTACGCCTATCCACAATAGTATTGTGGCTTGGATGCCTCTGTCTTCCAGCAGCACCTGCTCGGGAGCACCGCCCAAATCCTTCCGGTGCACCAGATACAGGTACCTGAAGATGCCATACATCACCAGTGGAATAGTATACTTCAAGTTCTGGTGTTGCATCGCCGTTGCGCTCTGGATGGTATAGAGCGCGTACGTAATGATGGTTGCGGAACTCACTATCGCGATGAACTGGTCCAACAACCCAACGCTATATTCCCCCAGGGTAGCCCGATGGTTCGAGGCCTCCTCGCCGAGCGTAACAAGCTCATGCCTGCGTTTGCAAAACCCCAGAAAGAGCGACAGCAGCGTAGTACACGCCAGCAACCAGCCCGAGATAGTTACGTCGATAGCTACCGCTCCCGCTAGAGCGCGAAGCACGAACCCCGCGGCTATCAAGAACACGTCCAGAATCACAATATGCTTTGCGCCGAGCGAGTAACCCAGCGAAAGCAACAGATACAACAACGCTAACCAACCAAAAGCAGCACGGATCCAGAACGCCAGCGTCAAGCCCGCCAAAGCGGCGCTCAACATGAACCAGCTGGCGACTACTGTCGGTAGCTTGCCGGAGGCAATAGGGCGCAACCGCTTTTGGGGGTGCAGACGGTCCTCTTCTACGTCCTGCAGGTCGTTGTAGATATACACAGCGCCCGAGATCAGACAGAAGCTGAGGAACGCCAGCACGTTGAGCCATACCCTGTCCACGTCTCCCAGCTTCTCGGCGAAGAGCAGCCCGGCAAATAACAACAGGTTCTTACTCCACTGTCGCGGTCGCATGGCGACCACGCCCCATTTGATCCACTCCAGAAAACTTGTTTGCTGCAGAGAAACCTCGTGCTGTTGCAACTGCTTCATGCGATAATCACTGTCTCCTGGTTAGCAGGCTCCCTTGCCGGTAATCACCGCAGGGACAGTAAACAACAAAATCTTCAAATCGGTCCAGAAGCTCATGGTGTCGATGTAAATATGATCGAGCTCAACCCATTCGCGAAAGCCAATATCACTGCGCCCGCTGATTTGCCACAGGCAGGTCAAGCCCGGAGTAACGCTAAGCCGGCGCATCTCCCATGGACCGTAGCTCAGCACCTCTGAGGGCAGCGGAGGGCGCGGGCCTACCAGACTCATCTCGCCATGCAGCACGTGGATGAGCTGGGGTAGCTCGTCAAGGCTATATCGGCGCAGGAACCTGCCGACGCGCGTCACGCGAGGGTCGTTGCGCATCTTGAAAACCGGGCCCCCACGTACCTCATTTCTGGGTATCAGGTCGCGCTTGATTTGTTCAGCGTTTTTCACCATCGACCGAAACTTGATGAACCAGAACGGTTTACCCCCTCTGCCAATTCGCACTTGCTTGTAGAGCACTGGTCCGGGCGAGTCAAGCTTGATCGCTATTGCAATCAGTAGCATCAGCGGTGCAAGCAGAACCAGTCCTACGCTCGCTACTACCACATCCAGTACACGCTTGGCAATCCGGTAACCTCGGGGCAGTTCAAGCACCGGTACATCTATATGTAGCTCGGGTACCTCCGGCTCCCCAACAGCAGGAGGCACGACGCCCGGCAACGGTGTTTGTGCATGTGCCATCGCTTCTCACGCTCCCTTCGCCGAAACAACCACAACCAGACTATTTTCGCGCTCCGGGCAACCACGCGAGGGCGCCCCTGACCACACTGGAAACGCATCGTTGTAGGGGCAGCCCACGTGTGCGTACTCATGTATCTCTTGTTGTTTACCTCTTCTCTTTCCTTTACGCAAACCGGAGCGAACCGAGTTCACCTGTGCTATCCTCGGGGTAATGCACGCGCCGACGACTGATGCAGCGCGAGCTCGCGGTATGCTCTCTTATAGTAGTAAGCTCCCCGGCTATCTTCTGGGCGCACCTTATTCAACACTGCGCCTATCAGGTTAGCTCCCACCTGTTCCAACCGGGCGTGGAACTCGGCTTCTGCTCCGCGCGAGGGTTTTCCCGCAGCGTGCACAATAATCACGTTCTTCACGTGAGCCGCTATCAACGTGCTGTCTGCGAAGACGACCCCCGCTGGCGAGTCGAAAATCACAAAGTCCGCCAGCCTGGTAGTGCGCTCGACGAACTGTTCCATCGCTGGCGAGCGCAGCAGGCGAACCGGGTTGTCTGCTGCAGAACCAGCCGGTATCAGTATCAATCCATCGATCATCGTTGGCACTGCCACCTCTTGTATCTCTTTTTGACCAGCGAGCACGTTTGCCAGCCCTTGCGAGTTATCCACACCGAAGCGGGTGTGCAGGGTAGGCTGGCGCATATCGCCGTCCACCAGCAGCACGCGCGCCCCATCGCGAGCCAGCGTGATGGCGAGGTTGGCTGCAGTGGTGCTTCGTCCTGCGCCCGGCTCTGCACTGGCGATTACTACTGCGGAGCCGTGCATCTGGCGACTGGCATACCACAGGTTGGTGGAGAGTATCTGGTACAGCGCGCCGACAGATGTGAAGCCGTTTTGTTGACCCAGGTGGTTCAGCTCGCTGGGTTTCATCTGCGGAATGACGGCGAACACAGGTAGCTTAAGCAGCCGTTCGGCTTCTTCGGGTGTGCGCACGGAGGTATCCAGCTGTCCCAACAGCAGCACCACGCTGCTTGCCAGAATGAGCGACAAGAGTAGCGCCAGCGCCACTCGCAACCAGGTCTGCTTGGGAACAATGAATATTTGCGGAGGGTCGAGCAACACCAGTGTAGCAGTTTGCGCACCTCGTTCCTTCGCACGTGCCTCGTCGAGTTTCTGCAGGTAGAGGTTGTATGTCTGTTCGGCGGTACGCGCTGCCAGCTCGAGCCGGGCGACTCCTGCCTCCTTGCGCGGCATATCAGCAAGCTCGGCAAGTGCGCGGCGCAATGGTTCTGCATACGCCTGGGCGCGTTTGGCGGCTGCTTCTTCAGCCACTCGCGCTGTGATGTACGCCTGCAGCGCTGCGTCGCGGATAGGGTTGCGCGAGCGGGTTTGCGAGTTCAGAATCTGTTCGCTTTCCAACCGCATTCGCGATTCGATTTCCGCGACCTGCGCCTTGAGCGCAACCACGTCCGGATGGCGTTCGGCTTTGGTTTGCAGCTCCTTCTGCAGGCTCGCCTGCGCTCGCGCCAGGTCGATGCGCAGTTGCTCCAGCACGGGGTTGGTTGCCATTACACGCTGCATCTCCTCGTACTCGTTCTTCGCGTACTGGCTTTTAAGCTCTTGCTCTGCCGCTATACGTCGCGCCCGTGCTTCTTCCATCTCCACCGTCGCCTGGTCCAGATTGGCGCGATATTGCGCTGCTCGCTGTACCAACACCTGCGTCTGGAACGCCAGATCACCGCTGATGCGGTTTGCCAGTTTGTAATCGGCGAGCGCTTTGCGCTTGGCGTCGAGGTCCGCCTTTGCCGCGGGCAGCAGCTCGTTCTCGATGCGTTCACGCTCTGAACGTACAGTTCCCTGCGTCAGTTCGTTGTAGCGTTCGGTTGCCTTTGCAACAAGGATGCTAACCGCCGTCAGCGCATTCTGAGGCTCTGCATCGCGCAGACGTACGCGCAAGAACTCCGTGTTGGGTATCGGTTCCACGCGTACCTTACTGGCGAAGTTCATCATCCGCTCCATAGGCGTATCGCCTTGCAGCACGCCCGGACGGATGAACTGTAAATCATCTACGGTTTTGCTGATGACAGTGTTGCTGGATACAATTTGCGCAAGGTTCTGCAGTCGCAGTACAGGGTCATTCATCAGGGCGCGAACTGGGTAGATTTCGGTCGCCATCTCACCGACAGGACGTTGTTCACGCAGCACGGCGACCGCCTCGTACTGCTGTGGCGTTGTACGCGACCACACCAGCACCGCGCCGGCGCACAACACCACTACCAGCGCGATGATGCGCCATCGCCGTTTCAAAGTCATATAGTGACGCCAGAACTCCACGTGCGATTCGCCTCCTTTTAGTAACGATAGAATGCTCTGTTGAGAAGAATACTCCGGGTGATGCCAATGGTTGCCACCACACTGTATATCTGATTCCAGTCGGGCTTCTTGACCTCCGGCACGTATACAGTGTCGCCCGGCTGGAGTGCGATGTCCTGAGAAGTGTCTCCCTTATCGATCAACTTCAGCAGGTTCACTACGATGCGCTGCGGCTTATCCGGCGCGCTTGGGTTGGGGCGAATGATGTACACTTTGCTCAGCGTACCCTTATCGTGTTGACCGCCCGCACGGTTAATGGCTTCCAGCACCGTAGTGCTGCTTTTCCAGGGATAGAGCCCGGGACGCATTACCTTGCCCAGAACGTATATGCGGTTGACCACATCTTCGGGAATGAATATGACGTCGTCAGGTTGCAGGCGATAGTTCTGACTCAGGTCGCCTTTGAAGAACAGCTTCTCCAGGTCCAGCGGGATGGTTTCCTCGCTGCCGTCCGGTCGCTTGCGACGCAGCAGAGCGTCTTTAAGCAAAGCGCGGTCGGGGTCGAAACTACCCGCCATCGAGATAGCGTGCATGACAGTCTCGCCCTCCTTGAACTCGTAAGAGCCGGGGCGCATGACCATACCCAGTACCGCCACACGCGGACGGTTAATTACCCGGATGCTAACGCTCACGTGCGGGTCGCGCAGGAACTGCGCTTCAATCAGCGCGAGACGAATCTTTTCCGCCACCTCTCCGGTGGTCAGTCCGCGCACGGTAATAGTACCTACCACTGGCAGGTTGATGGTTCCATCCTGCGCCACCACCATTTCGCGGCTCAGGTTTGGGTCTTCCACCACCGTGATTTGCAGGACATCATCCCGCTGGATGCGGTAGGTGTCGTTAGCTGTTGCTAACACGTTCACGGTTAGCAGAAGCAATACTGTCCATAAGGCTCTCATGCGTTTGTTTACCTCCTTCTGCAGGGAAACCGCACTAGCGCTGTGTTAAGCTATGACTTTTGGATTACCCAGAGTGCTCCTCGACCCGTTGTCATTCTGAAGCGAAGAATCTCGTCTTACTGCCACTGTGAGATGCTTCGCTGACGCTCAGCATGACAGGGGAAGGATCGCACTATCCTGTCATTCTGAACGAAGCAAAGGATCTCCCTGCTTCGTGGCAGTGAGATGCTTCGCTGATGCTCAGCATGACAATAGGGTCACACGTCCTGCCATGCTGAGCGGAGCGAAGAATCTAAGAACCTTCGCCCCAACGAAGTTACGTGTTCTCTTCATACCACCCTTCACTCAAATCCATCCACTGCGGATTATGAGCCTCAATGAGTGCCGTTTTCTTACAGCGTAACCAACCCTTGATTTGCTTTTCCCGCGCGATTGCATCCGATACGCGCGAAAATTCCTCGTAATATACCAAACGGTTTACATTGTACCTTGCTGTGAAACCTGGCACTAGCTTCTGTTTATGCTCCCAAATGCGACGGTAGAGGTCGCTCGTTATTCCCGTATACAGTACTCTGCTTTTGCTTGATAGGATGTATACATAATATCTTCTCATCGCCACGGCTTTTCTGAGATGCTTCGCTAACGCTCAGCATGACAATTTGTCTTCCTGTCACCCTGAGCGAAGCGAAGGGTCTCGTTTTGTCGCAATGCTGAGATGCTTCGCTGATGCTCAGCATGACAATTTTTCTTCCTGTCGCCCTGGGCGAAGCGAAGGGGTTTGTTCTGT
>JANWYZ010000240.1 GCA_025054895.1 bacterium
GGGAGTATCTGTATCTCGCCCATATCCCACGCGCAGAATGCGCGTGCTACATAGTCGGCGAATTGCTTAATGATATCAGGGAGGCATCGATGCAAGAGCGGTTTCAAGAGTTCCTGCAAAAACATGTGGAAGAGGTCCGTCCACTTGCCAGAGAAACGGCGCTGGCATGGTGGGAAGCGAACGTGACGGGTAGTGAAGAGGCTTTTGAGCGTGGCGCGGCGCTACAGGCGCAGCTGATGAAGATATACGCCCGCGAGGACGAATATCGCCTGTTGCAAAGCATTCCGAACGAGAATATCTCCGACCCGCTCCTGCGCCGCCAGCATAAACTGCTACTGGACAAATATCGCGGACACCAGATGTCGGAGAAGACCATCGACGACATCGTGCAGCGCGAGAAGGAGATAGAGAAAGACTATAACACCTACCGGGCGCTCTTTCGCGGCGAGCGCGTAAGCGATAACACCTTGCGTGATGTGCTCCAAAAAAGCAACGACAACGAGCAACGACGTGAGGCATGGGAAGCCAGCAAGCAAATCGGCGAGCGCGTGGCAGAGGCAGTGCGCGAACTGGTACACATCCGCAACCGTGAGGCGCGGCGATTGGGCTTCCGCGATTACTACGCTATGCGATTGGAACTGCAGGAGCTGGACGAGAGCCGCCTGTTTGCCCTGTTAGAGGAGCTGTACCAGCTGAGCAACGAGCCGTTCCGTCGCTACAAACAGCAACTGGATGAACGACTTGCGCAACGGTTTGGTGTGGCAGTAGAAGAGTTGCGCCCCTGGCACGTCACGGACCCGTTCTTCCAGAGCCCTCCCCCCGGCGAGGTAGACCTGAACCCGCTGTTCGAGGGCAAGGACATCGAGGCGATCTCACGTGCCTTCTATGCTGCCGTTGGTTTGCCGGTAGAACCGATTCTGGAGCGTAGCGACCTGTACGAAAAAGAAGGCAAAAGCCAGCACGCTTTCTGTATCGATATCGACCGCGAGGGCGATGTGCGCGTATTGTGTAACTTGCGCCCTAGCGAGCGATGGATGGGCACAATGCTGCACGAGCTGGGGCATGCGGTGTACGACTACTACATCGACCGTTCTCTGCCCTACCTGCTGCGCACCCCTGCGCACACGCTCAGCACAGAAGCGATTGCCATGCTGTTCGGCAGGATGCACCGCAGCGCCGAGTGGCTCAAACGGTACGTGGGCATTTCCGACGAGCAGGCGCAGCAGGTAGCTCGCCCCGCTATCGAGGAGATGCAGGCGCAGCTAATCGTCTTTACCCGCTGGGTGCTGGTGATGACGCACTTTGAACGCGCCATGTACGCCGACCCCGATGGCGACCTCAACACCCTCTGGTGGCAGCTGGTAGAGAAATACCAGTGGCTGCGCAAACCCGAAGGGCGCGACGCCCCAGACTGGGCAGCGAAAATCCATATCGCGCTTGCGCCAGTATACTACCAGAACTATATCCTGGGCGAGATGGAAGCGTCGCAACTGGTGCACGTGTTACGTAAGCAGGTGCTGGCGGGCGAGCCGGAGGAGGCTCTGGTCTCCAGCCCCAAGGTGGGTACGTTCCTGAGACAGAAAGTGTTTTCCACCGGCGCTTCGCTCCCCTGGGAGGAGGCTTTGCAATACGCTACCGGTGAACGGTTGAACCCGGCATACTTCGTGGCGCAGATGGAAGCGGAAGAGCCGATTTAGTCTCTTCTGCGGTGGCAACGCGCGGGTTCGCTCGCACCCGCAGCTGTTTCCTTGCTGGGTTGACGAGTAAAGCCGTTTTTCAACTTTCATCAGTCACGGAGGCATGTACCGCATGGAGGTAAACCGCATTTACCTGATGGACTGTCGGGAAGGCATGGAACGGATGCCCGCGTGTTGCGTAGACCTTATCGTGACCGATCCGCCGTTCGCTATCGGTTTCCGCGCCAGACGTGCCAACTATAACCGTACTCAGGAACGGGTGCTGGAAGGCTATAACGAGATACCCGAAGAGGAGTACTATCCTTTCACGCTCTCCTGGATGCAAGGCGCATACCGTGTGCTGAAGCAATCGGGCAGTATGTATGTGTTCTCGGGATGGAACAACCTGAAGCATATCCTCAACGCGCTGGACGAAGTTGGCTTTCTCACCGTCAACCACATCATCTGGAAATATCAGTTCGGGGTGTACACGAAAAGGCGATTTGTGACTTCGCACTATCATTGCCTGTATGTGTGCAAACACGACAGACTGCGTCGGTTCTATCCAGACTGTCGCTTTCCCTCTGCCCGCACGAAAGATGGCAACCCCCGATACCGCGATATGGAGGACGTATGGTTTATCCCACGCGAGTACTGGAATGGAGATATAAAGACGCCAACCAAGCTGCCTGCAGAGCTGGTGCGCAAGATTTTGCAGTATTCGTCGGTGGAAGGTGATGTCGTGCTCGACCCGTTTTTGGGGTCGGGGCAGGTAGCAGTGGTGGCAAAGCAGATGGGCAGACGATATATCGGCTTTGAGGTGACACCAGAGTATTTCCATCTGGCACAACAAAGGCTGGAGCAAGAGATGTACCGGGTGCGATCGGGCGTCTAGTGATGATGTTCGTGTGTGTGCAGATGCGAGTGGATGGTATCTCCGTGTGCGTGTAGATGCTCGTGTAGCAGTCCGGCTTCGATGAGCAGTGGTGTGTGCTGCAGTGCGTCTTGCAGAGGCGTATCCGCGAGCAGGGTATGTTCTTCGGAGAGAATCAACACCCTATCCGCAATCTCCGGCAACAGGTGCAGGTTGTGTGTGGCGATGAGCAGCGTCTTACCTGCTTCGTGGAGCAGCCGAAGCGTGTTTACCAACCAGCTCTGCATGCGGGGGTCTAATCCAGCGATAGGCTCATCCATCAGCAGCACCTCGGGGTTCATGCTGAGCACGCAGGCGATAGCCACTTTACGTTTCTCACCACCACTCAACCGGAAAGGTGCGCGCTCTGACAGATGGGCAATGCCCAGCAGGTTCAGTGTGTCCATGACGCGGATACGCACCTCTTCCTCAGGCAGACCCATCTGACGAGGAGCAAAGGCGACCTCATCCCACACGGTGGCGTTGAACAGCTGGGCATCGGCGTCCTGAAACACAAAGCCTACCCGCTGGCGGAAGGTCCTCTGGAAAGAGGGGTTCTGCAGGTTGCGCTCAATGAGCGTTGTACCCATGAAGCGTATTTCGCCTCCCGTTGGTTCCATCAATCCGTCCAGCAGGCGCAAAAGCGTAGACTTGCCGCTGCCGTTGACTCCCAGAACCGCTATCCTGTCGCCTCGCCAAATACGGAACGACACATTTGAGAGCGCAGGCGTACCGTCAGGATACACAAAATGTACATTCTCACACTCGTATAACAGCTCCTTAGCCGACATGCCAGCCTCCCGTCCAGTATGCTATCGTCAACCCCGCTGCGACAAGCAGCAGCCACACAGTATCTCTCCACGTCCAGCGTGCTGGATACGCGCCGCGCAGGTCACCGTCAAACCCTCGTGCGCGCATAGCATGGTAAACCTCTTCCTGTAACGCCAGACTCTTTGCCAACAACACCGCTGCGCTCACCCCGGCGTAACCGCGTGCTTGCTGCGCCGTTACCGCGCCTACCTGTCGGCTGCGCCGCGCCAGAATCATCTCTGCGAGCGTGTCTACCAGTGAGAAGAGATACCGGTAGGCGAGGGTAAGCGATGTAACCATCAGCTTCGGCACACGCAGGGTGCGCAGGCTATGCAACAGCAGGTGCCACGGGGTGGTCAGACTCCAGAGCAAAGTGACGATGACCGCAGACCCAATCCGTAACAACAACATCGATGCGGCGAGAAAACCTTCACCGCTAATTGCCGCCGCCCGCCAGCCGAAAGGTTGCCAGAGGATACGTCCCGGCGTGACTGATTCTAACAGGAGAGGCAGAGCCAGCAACGCGCCGAAGAGCAGCACTGGCACGAAAATCCGTACGAAGAGGTGTCGCAAAGGCAGGCGTGATACGATTGCTAAAAAGATGCTACCCAATAGCACTGCAAAAAGCGCAATGGGTGAACGCAAGACAGACAGCACAGCCAGCGTTGCCAGCAGAGCCAGCGTCTTCGCCAGAGGATGCAGCCTCTGTAGATAACCCGGCTGACGCGCCCACTGCTCTGCTGCCACCGTGCTGGCGACTGTGTCACGTAGCTGCAGCAGCGTGCGCTCCAGCCACCGTCCACGCGGCGCCGTAGCCGTCGTCGCCGATAGCTTATCGCTTTGCGTGAGCCAGGCGGGCAGCGTGTTTAGCGGTTTGCCTGGTGTGCCTGTCTCTCCAGCAGTGGGTACGGGTTTGCGTATCAAGTTGCGCGCCACCAGCGCGGTGAGAGCGGCGCCGAAGACGGCGGAAAAAACGTACCCGATTACTTCCCACCCTCTGCCCTCGCGACCGGGTAAGGCGTAATCGGGTATCAATGGCTTCAAAACGCCTTCACCGAAACGCAAGATGCCTGCCGGAACGTAACCAACCAGCTTCTGTAGAGTCTCTTCATCCCACTCGCCCCAGGCGGAACCGGTGGCAAGCAGCCCCAGCGGCGTCAGCAGTAACACCAGCGCGAAAACCGTCCACAGACGTATGGGTTTGTCTGCTCGCACCACCTGGCGACGACTGACCAGTTCGGGAAAGTTACGCCGCAGATACGCCAGCGCGGTGATAGTGACCACTGCCTCCACGGGTGCTGCTACCAGCAGATGGATGTGCACCATCGCGGGCACAGAGACGCTCAC
>JANWYZ010000241.1 GCA_025054895.1 bacterium
TTTCACAATGCCGGTGAACACCCTTCGCCACCCTCCCAGAGCGGATAAGCTTCCACCACCCTGTCGCGCCCCACTTTTCTCCAGTATACCCCAGCCAGACGCAGGCAATGCTTGACACTGGCGCACCCTTCCCCTTCGACAGCGGTGAGCGCATCCCGCCCGCCAATAATGCATGGTGCATAGAAGAACACCACCTTATCCACCAGTCGGTGTGCAAGCAGACTGGCTATCAGCGTTCCACCGCCCTCACACAGTACACCAGTGACCCCGCGCTGAGCCAGCACCTGCATTAGCGCATGCAGGTCTACACGTCCACTCACGGCGGGCACAATCTCTACCTCAACCCCTCGTTCACGCAATCGCACGATTTTATCCCGCGGAGCCGCTTCGGTTGTAGCGATCAGCGTAGGAGAATCTTCCACACACAACACCTGTGCCTTCTCAGGACAGCGCAGGCGGCTATCCACAATGACGCGCAAGCGGCGAGGAGGTTCTTTCAAACGAGGCAAGCGCACCGTCAGCAGAGGGTCGTCTTGTAACACTGTGCCGATACCTACCATTACCGCATCATGCCGAGCGCGAAGGCGATGCGCCACCCGGCGAGCAGGTTCGTCGGTAATCCACTTGCTATCGCCGGTATGCGAAGCGATTTTCCCATCCAGCGACATTGCCGCCTTCACCGTTACGAAGGGCATACCCGTCGTGTGGTACTTCACAAAGATCTCGTTCAGCTGTCGCGCCTGTTCCGCCAACACGCCAACCTGCACTTCGATGCCGGCCGCGCGCAGTTTCTCAAAGCCCTTACCTGCTACCAGTGGGTTGGGGTCTTGCATTGCTGCGTAAACGCATCGGACGCCTGCTTCGATGAGCGCGTCAGCGCAGGGAGGGGTTCGTCCCCAGTGGCTACACGGTTCCAGATTAACGTAGAGAGTGGCGCCCCGAGCGCGTTCTCCCGCTTGCCGCAAAGCCTCGACCTCCGCGTGAGGAGCCCCTGCCCGCCGATGGTATCCTTCGCCCACCACATGACCGTCTTTGACAAGCACCGCTCCAACCATCGGGTTTGGGGCAGTATATCCCCTTCGCGCCAGAGCCAGCGCGCGACGCATAAATATCTCTTCAAGAGGGGTTCTCACCATGTTTGCCATCGGAAGAAATAGAAGGTGTAGAAGGTTTGGATACCAGTTCGTCTATTATCTGCTTGCGTTCTAGCAGGTAGCGCTGCAATGTCTCCCGCACATCCAGCAACGCTATCAACACCAGCGCCACGATAAGCACAAACACCCCCGTTGAAAACTGTAACAGGCGCAACAGACGCGCCCCTCCGCCCGCTGCGCCTGCCGGAAGCAGGATAGCTTCTGTAAACTGCAAAACCACAGCCAGCGTCAGCAACAGGGCACAACCGGTGCTTCTCAACCAGAACTGCCGCCGAGAACGGTAACCCTGTTGTACCGCTCGCGCTTCGCGTATGAGGAACACCGCCGAAACTACAAACACCACCAGAGTTAGCCACACGTGTTGTTACACCCTTTCTTCCGCCTCCCAAACCGCCTCACGCAGCTCCTGCACACCCGCGCGCACCCCATCCGGGTGACCAAACACCGAAGAGCCTGCTACCAACACCCGCGCCCCTGCTCGTACCACCATCGAGGTAGTCACCCCATTGATGCCCCCATCCACCTCCAGCCAGGCGTCACTGCCTGCCTCGTCCAGCATGGCGCGTGCGCGAGCGATTTTACGCAACATCTCGGGTATAAACTGTTGACCGCCAAAGCCGGGGTTTACCGTCATTACCAGCAACAGGTCGATGTCGGGGAGCACGTACTCAAGCGTGCTCAGTGGGGTTGCCGGATTGAGCGCGACGCCTGCACGCACCCCACACTCGCGAATCTGCGACAGGGTACGCTGCAAGTGTACGCACGCCTCCACGTGTACGGTGATGATGTCCGCTCCCGCCTGGGCGAATTGCTCGATATATCGCTCAGGCTGCACAATCATCAGGTGCACATCGAAGATGGCGTCCGAATGGTGGCGCACCGCCTGCACCGTTTGCGCACCGAAGGTAATGTTAGGTACAAACACGCCATCCATGACATCGAAGTGCAGCAGTTCTGCTCCCGCCTCCCGCGCGGCGCGCGCCGCCTGGGCAAAGTTGGCGAAATCCGCCGACAGCAGAGAAGGCGCAATCAGTACATGCGGCGCCCTGTTCACGAACGCACCTCCTCATGCACCAGCTGGTTGTTGAAATAGATGCGAAATACCACGTTGCGCCCTCGCACCCGCACCGGCACAATCAGCTTTTCGCCGCCGTAGTGAGGTTCATCCAGAATGGTGTATACACCCAGACCATCCTGCACCTCCAGACGCACCTGCACCACCTCGTTGGGAGCTCCTTTCACCGGAATAACCAGTTCGAAACCCCGTTCCACGCCCTCGTCAGGCACAGATGGTAGAGGCAGCCCCTTACTGACCGTCAGGTCTACTGGCGCGTCTCTATTCACCCTTTGCTGAGGCGCAGGCGACTGCGCCAGTACCGTACCCGCAGGAGCAGTAGGATGAGGCTTTTCCTCCACCTTACCCACCTGCAAACCCGCGTCTATCAACCGTTTCCGGGCGTCTGCTTCGCTTAAGCCCTGTACATTGGGTACCTCTACGGTACGTGAACCTTTGCTCACCCACACTTGCACGGTCCCGCCCACCTTAAGTCTGGCGCCCGGTTCAGGCTGAACCAGGTATACTGTTCCCGCCGGAAACTGCTCGTTGTAATCCTCTTGCCGTATTACCAGGTTCAAACCTGCATCCTGCGTCAGACGCCGCGCCTCCACCAGTGCTTTACCCCGCAAATCCGGAACGGGCGCCTCTTTCACCGGGCGGGTCAGCCAGAACCCGACTACCACAAACGCAATGACCACCAGGGCTGCGAGCACCGTTAACGCACGGAAAGCGTATTTGATGAAGCGCAACTCCGCATCTTCCGCCTCTGCCGGACGAGCTTCGCGGACACGAGGGGCGGACGCCGTGCCCTCTGGCGCGCGTTCCAGTGGAGACCACGACAACGGTTTACCGAAACGAAGCGCATCGTGCACCGCTCGTAAATCCTGCACCATCGCGCTCATATCGGGATACCGCTGATCGGGTAGTTTCTGCATCGCTTTCAGCACAATGCCCTCTACCGCTCTGGGAACGCCCGGGTTCACTGCACGCGGGCTGGGTGGTGGATCCTTGGCATGGCGCAAGGCTATCGCTACCGGCGTGTCCGCCGGGAAAGGAACGCCGCCCGTAACCATCTCGAACAGTATCACCCCCAGCGCATACACGTCTGCAGCAGGAGTAGCCGACCGTATCTCCGTCAATTCTGGTGGAAGGTACGGCGCGGCGCGTGTTAGCCATGAAGCCTGAGCCAGCGGCGAGCCCAGCAGCGCAGGCAGTAAGCCGAAATCGGTAACCTTAATCAAACCTTCTTGCGACACAATGATGTTATGCGGGCGCAGGTCGCCGTGCGCTATTCCTGCACGGTGCGCACTCTCCAACCCCTCCGCCACTGCCAGAGCGATATCCACTGCCACCGACAGCGTAAAAGGAGCCACCCTGCGGATACGCTCCTTCAGGCTGATACCTCGCACAAACTCGGTGACCAACACCAGTTGTCCGTCATGCTCGCCAACGTGCAGGATACGGGCAATGCGCGGATGATTTAGCGAAGAGGTGGACGATAAACATTGTTTCAACATGTGAACCAGAGTGGTGTCGTCGGCAAAAGCGGGCTGGAGCAGTTTCACAGTGACCAGTGTGTTCGTTTCGTGGTCTCTGGCGCGGTAAGCGACAAAAATGCTACCTTCTCCCAGCTTCTCCAAGAGCTCGTACCGCCCAGCCAGCACCCGGCTAATCACGCTTCCGCCCCCCTTTTGACGCGCCACTGGAAGCAGTCGCACGACGCGCCAGTAATACGGCTCCGCCTATCAGGCACAGCGCGTACACCTTTTCCAGCCACGACACACTTACCTCTGGCAACCCGTACGGCAACCCCAGAAAAACCACCACCACCATTACAATCCACACCGCTCCTGCAACATCCTGCGCACGCTCCAGTTGGCTATTTTCCATCATCCGGCCTCCCGATGGAACTTTTCACGGTGCATATTCAGCGCGTGAAGCACCTGCTTTTCATTTACCACAACCGGCAGGCGCGCCTGCCCAATTCGCTCAAGGAGCACAAACCGCACCTGCCCACCACGCGCTTTCTTATCACGCGCCATCACGGTCAGCAGCGTTTCAAACTTCACACCCTGAGGCAGTGCAACTGGCAATCCCAGCGTATGCAGAGCACGCGCTATCTCTGCCGACGTTCCCACAGGCGTAACGCCAACCACCTCGCCCACCAGCGCTGCGGAGACCATACCGACAGACACCGCCTCGCCGTGCAGCAGGCGACCATAACCCATCGTCGCTTCCAGAGCATGTCCTACTGTGTGCCCAAAATTCAAGGTGGCGCGGACGCCCTGCTCGGTCTCATCCTGCGAAACGATGTTCGCCTTAATCTCGCAACAGCGGTAGATGATTTCCGCAAGGCGCGTGCTACGTCCATACCGCAGGCTGTCTGCCTCGGCATTTACAAGATGCCATAGCGATTCGTCTGCGATTATACCATACTTCAGCACTTCGGCTAAGCCAGCCCTGAAGTGACGGCGAGAAAGCGTCTTTAAGGTG
>JANWYZ010000242.1 GCA_025054895.1 bacterium
CCAACCACTACTGGCAGGAACAATACCAGCATCAATGGCAGCGTACCCGCCCCTGCCTCGAGGAAGCGCAGGATGGGCAGCCCCCATGAGCCTCGCACCGCGTGATGCAGCAGGGTCAATCCAAACAGCCCAAGAGTCAGGCACATCCACACCATGTAGGCGAAGAGGTAGGACTGGAAGAACTGTGTCCTGCCCGCCAGCGCAAAACCTGCTGCGCTTAGCAGCAAGGCAACGATGCCCACCCCCAACGCCTTCTGGCGCAGAGCGGTAAACCGTGCGTACGTCTCCTGAATCGGGTTCATTGCGTTCTCTCCGTGCCCCCCGCTTTCTTCTCGTCCTCTTGCAAACGCTTCAGGTCTTCGGGCGTTAGCTCGTTGACCTTCGTGAAATGGCTTTTCTGTAGCACACGTATATAGGCGGCTATCGCCCAGCGATCTTCGGGCTCGATACGCGAGGCATAGCTGTACATCACGCCGAAGCCGTTGGTAATCACGTCGTAGAAGTAGCCAATGGGCATCGCACGCAGGCGGTCGGTGTGGTACGAGGCAGGCTGCCGGCGCAAAGCCAGGCCGCGCTGCGCAATCATTCCCTGACCATCGCCCGACTTGCCGTGACAGGGCGAACAGAAGGTGTTGTATTGGGTCTGTCCACGCTTCAGCAGTTCCAGCGTTACTGGTACTGGTATCTGTGAGACGGGTTTACCCCCTTGCTTGCCCGTGTAGAACACCTGGTCAGCACGGAGCTGTCCTACTGCTACCGTGTTGGCGACAGGCGTGCGGTCGGTTTTTCCGTCCACGAAGAAGCGGTTCTCCGACTGCGCCTTCAGCTTGGGCTGATGCCACATATCGGTATGACAGCCTGCGAGGGTCGCCGCTGCCAGCGTGACTGCGGTCAGAGCGAGCATTTTCGTCAGCCTGCTGCGTTGACGCAGGGCACATGGGAAGGCGAAACCTATCCCCCTACCCCCCTTCCCTGCGAGGGAAGGGGGCAACGCTGCACTTCTCTCAGAAGGAACGGGTATTCGCACCTCCAGAGACTCGCCTCTCCCCTCTGGAAGAGCAGGAAGGGCATCAGTGGATGCGGGCTTCCACGCCTCCAGAGACTCCCCTCTCCTCTCAGGAGAGGGGTTGGGGGAGAGGTTTCTCCCACCGTCTTCCTCACGCCGAAAGGCATGATGCCAGATACACCTCATCGACTACTCCTCCACCTCCGACACCAGTCGGGCGCCGGTCGATTCCAGAAAGTGGCGCGTCCCCGTGCGGTCGAACAGCGGGTCGGTCGCCTCGATGCACAGGAAGAATCGGTCTTGCGACGCCCGCTCGAAACGCGGCGCGTTGAAGATGGGATGATACGGTTGCGGCAAGCCGTTGAACGCTAACATGCCGATAAACGCGCCGAACGCCGCGAACAGCACCGTCGTTTCGAAGGTCACGGGAATGTAGGCAGGCCAGCTGAAGAGGGGACGACCGCCTACGTTCAACGGGTAGTCAATCACCGAAATATAGTACTGCATGGCAAAACCCGCGATTGCCCCCGCCACGCCCGACAGGAACACCGTCCAGGGCACCTTGTAGTCCTCGAAGCCGATAGCTTCCGCCAGACCATGCACGGGAAAGGGCGAGTAGGCGTCCATGCGCGTGTAACCTGCCTCACGCGCCCTACGCGCCGCGTGCAGCAGCTCCTCGGCGGTCTCGTACTCAGCAATGATTCCATGAAGAGGTACGCTCATGAGCTCACCTCCGTCGTGGCAACATGCGCGGCGGGCGCGCCCGCTGGCGCGTGCCGGTGTTTATCCGTCTGATGCAACAGGTCGCGCATCTCAAAGATGGCAATCATGGGGATATACCGCACGAACAGGAACATCATGAACGTGAAGAAGCTGATCGTGCCGATGAACATCGTCCAGTCCCAAATCGTGGGGAAGTACATGCCCCACGAGGAGGGCAGGAAGTCGCGGTGCAGACTGGTGACGATGATGACGAACCGCTCCAGCCACATGCCCACGTTCACAATCAGCGAGATGACGAACAGCAGCGGCAGGTTCTGGCGCATCTTGGCTGACCACAGCACCTGTGGGATAAGTCCGTTGCATATCAACAGCGCCCAGAAGAGTGGGGCATAGGGACCGAAGAAGCGGTTGGAGACCAGGTACACCTCAGCGGTATGACCGCTATATAGCGAGGTGAAAATCTCCATGATGTAACCGTAGACCACAATTAGCCCCGTGGCGAGCATAATCTTCGCCATCCAGTCGATGTGTTTCATGGTGATGAAGTCCTGCATCTTGTACCAGGCGCGGATGGGGATGACCAGCGTCAACACCATCGCGAAGCCGGAGTAGATGGCGCCCGCCACGAAGTAGGGCGGAAAGACCGTCGTGTGCCAGCCCGGAATGAGCGACACGGCGAAGTCAAGGCTCACGATGCTGTGCACCGACACCACCAGCGGCGTTGATAGTCCTGCCAGTAGCAGGTAAGCAGATTCGTAACGATGCCAGTGCTTCGCGGAGCCGCGCCAGCCCATCGCCAGGATGCCATAGATAATCTGCGAGATGCGCTTCTTCGCGCGGTCACGCAAGGTGGCGAAGTCGGGAATGAGACCAGTAAACCAGAAGAGCAGGGAGACGGTGAAGTAGGTCGTGACGGCGAACACGTCCCAGATGAGCGGGCTGCGGAATTGCGGCCACGCGCCCGTCCAGTTGGGAATAGGCAGCAGCCAGTAGGCGACCCAGGGGCGTCCTGTGTGCAGCAGCGGGTAAATGCCCGCGCACATCACTGCGAAGATGGTCATTGCCTCGGCGAAGCGGTTGATGGAGGTGCGCCATTGCTGGCGCAGCAGGAGCAGGATCGCCGAAATCAGCGTGCCCGCGTGACCGATACCAATCCACCAGACGAAGTTGATGATGTCGAAGCCCCAACCGTTCGGCTGGTTGATGCCCCAGATGCCCACCCCGCGCAGCAACAGCCACGAAATGGTGACGATTAGCATGAACACGCCAGCTGAGGCTAGAGCAGTGACCACATACCACGGAAGCGGGTGCTTGTAACCCATCGCCACAGAGGCAATTTTCTGGGTCACGCTTTCGTAGTTGTGTTTACCTTCAATAAGTCCGCCGGTTTCGCGCTGTACGACCTCTTGCATCCCTTACGCTCCTTCCAGTTCTGGATTCGGGTTGCGCACTGTAGCCAGATAGGTAGTGCGCGGTCGGGTATTCAGGTCTTCCAGTAAGCCGTAGTGGTGCGGTTGTTTCTTCCATTGCGTTACCACACTGCGCTCGTTGCTCATATCACCGAAGACAATCGCATGCGTCGGGCACGCCGACTGGCAGGCGGTGACAACCTCACCCTCCTGCACTCCACGCCCCAGCTTCTTCGCCTCAATACGGGCAGCGTTGATGCGCTGCACGCAGTAGGTGCACTTCTCCATCACACCGCGCCCGCGCACTGTCACATCGGGATTGTTCAGCAAGAACAGCACAGGCTCTTTCGGGTCGTTGTACTTCAGGAAGTTGAACCGCCGTACCTTGTAGGGGCAGTTGTTGGAACAGTAGCGTGTGCCCACACAGCGGTTATACGTCATCTGATTGAGCCCTTCGTGGCTATGCACCGTCGCGCCCACGGGGCACACAGGCTCGCACGGCGCGTTTTCGCACTGCATACAGGGTATCGGCTGATGGTACACCTCTGGGTTCTCCAGGTCGCCCCCATAGTAGCGGTCGACACGCAACCAGTGCATCTCGCGTCCGTTGGCAACCTGTCCTTTTCCCACGACGGGGATATTATTCTCCGCCTGGCAGGCAACTACGCAGGCGTTACAACCGATACACAGGCTGGTATCGATCACCATCGCCCACTTCTGCCCATCCCACTGGTACTCGGGATAAAGCGAGGGCTGCTCCTCGTGCTTTTTGACGAAATGTTCGGGGTCTTTCAGAAAGTCCGCGAGCGTACCACTCTGCACAGGGTCGCGCCCTTCCATGCTGAAATGCTGTTGGGTGCTAACCAGCTGATACCGCTCACCCACTTTGACCAGCGTAGCACCGCTATCGGTCCAAAGGGCGTCGGAGCGACGCAGCTGGTATGCGTTATAGCCGATATCCGTGCCCACCTTACCTGCGCGGCTGCGCCCGTAGCCCAGAAAAAGCGTGATGCAGTCGTCGGGCTGACCAGGCATCACCCAGATAGGAGCACGCACCCTGCCGTCGCGGTAGCGCACTTCGACAACATCCACCATGTTCGCCAGCCCGCCCGAGTCCATACGCAAGCCCAGCCTCTGCGCCGTCTTCGGGCTAACATACACGGCGTTGTCCCACGTGAGCAGGCTCATCGGCTTGGGCAGCTCCTGCAGCCAGCCGTTGTTGGCGAAGCGCCCGTCCCAGATGGTCGGGTCGGCGGCAAACACCACTTCCAAGCCCTCCGCAGCGGGAGCAGGCAGGTTGCGCACCGCCGCCAACACCTGCTCGCGCCGCACCTTCACTGGCTTGAGGGGCAGAGCAGTTCCCGCCAGCACGCCGTCGTGCAGCGTCTTGCGCCATGCCGCCTCGAAGTTCGCCCCGCCCAGACGCTTCTGCCAGTAGGCGCGCACGATGTCGTAGCCTGTGCGCTGGCGCCCCAGCATGGCGTCCACGATCTCATACGCCGAGCGCGAGGGGTACAGCGGCTCGATCAGCGGCTGCACGATGGACACCGTGCCGTCGAA
>JANWYZ010000243.1:0-246 GCA_025054895.1 bacterium
CACGCAGTTCCGGCTGGGGCTGGCAGGCTTGGGATGCCAGCGGCAAACGACTGGTAACCAACCCCGTGCAGCAATGCGCCAACTGTCATCTGGCGCAGAAAAACAGAGATATGGTTTTTAGCCAGTGGGTTCCTTGAACCCTTGCTCTCTGTAACTCTCCTTTTGGTCAAGGGGACAAGTTGGCTTTTGCCAACCTCAGCGCGGCGGGCGAAGCGCCGTATGGCAGTACGGCAAACCTGCTTTGGA
>JANWYZ010000243.1:256-4690 GCA_025054895.1 bacterium
CGCCCATATCCTTCCTTAAATCACAGACACCGCCAGGATGCTTATCGCAAACAACACCAGCAGCAGTACGCCGTCCGCCGCCACGCGCAGGTGCGTGGGAAACAGGCTACGCCAGCCGATGACAAACGCCAGCACAATGGGTGCAAGCGCAGGATACAGGTATCGCCCCTGTGTCTGGAAATAGGTGAGGATGAAACGCACGAATGCCCCTGCCACCAGCAGCGTCAACACCCCAGCCACTATCCACCAGCGGTACGCCCCTTCTGCGAAGCTCTCCCGCTCGCGCCACAGCGCCAGTGCGAAACCCAGCAAGCTCAACAGGTGTAGTCCACCGAGTACCAGATACACCCTGTCGGGAAGAAATCGGGGCAAGCCAGTATCGGCGGTTTCCGGCACGCCGTAGGCGAACCAGAAGGAGCGATACGTCCAGTCCGCTACTTGTTTCAGGTAATCGGTCATCGTGACGCCTCCTTTCAAGAACTGCTCGGCGCGAGCGGTGACGGCAAACGTGCGCTCGAACGCCTTCAGCAGCAGGGGGTCGTCATAAAGCTGCATGTTACGCGCGAACCAGGGGAACATTATCGCCAGCGCCAGCACCACGCTCACCAGCATTCCCAGCCACACTCGCGCCTGGCGCGTGCGCGGAACCAGTAGCCATCCTGCCACCATCACCGGTATTAGCAGTAGCGCGGTCACTTTGGTTAAGCCCGCCAATCCAGCCCACAACCCCATCCGCAAGGCAAGCCAGCGCGAGGGCTTTGGCTGTGTATACAGAAAGACGAACTCTGCCAGCACCAGCGCGAACAACAGGTTAGCCAGCGAGTCATTGTTCACCGCCGAGCATATCGCTACGTGCATTGGCAACAAAGCGGTCGCCCCTGCAGACGCCAGTGCAATCGCTGGCGATGCAGGTATCAGGGCGCGTGCGATACGATACACCGTCAGCACCAGCAGCACACCGAACAGCGTAGAGAGCATCCGTACCAGACGCGCCGGCGGAACATGGAGCAACTTCGCCAGCTTCCATACCTGCGCCGACACGGTGTAGTAGAGGGGAGGCTGATGCGCCTCATAGCCCACACCGGCGTAGCCCTCGAAGCGGGGCAGCCTGCGTTCCTCTGCGACATAACGCACGTAGGCGAGGTGCGCCCCCTCATCTGGAGTATGGAAGTAACCGTTACGTCCAACCGGAGTGCGGAAGTTGAACAGCAGACTGAGCACCGCAAACACCGCTACTATCGCCCAAAGCAACGCGGGTGACAGCGATTGCAGCGCCTCCCCGGTAACATTCGCCTTCGCACGTCGTCTGCGCGACACGACTACAGCTCCACCACCTGCGCGGTTTCCATGCCGTCCAGTGCGCGGATTTCTGCCAGCAGCGCGGCGTCAATCGGGTCATCCACCATGAGAACCATAAGCGCCTTGCCGCCTACCTTCTCGCGTCCCAGGTGCATCCCCGCGATGTTCACGTTGCGGCTACCCAGCAGGGTACCCACACGTCCGATAACGCCCGGCTTATCCGTGTGCTGTGTGAAGAGCATGATACCGCGCGGCACTACGTCTACCCGGAAGCCGTCCACTGTCACGATGCGCGCATCGCTTTTGCCAAACACCGTGCCTGCCACTTCGTGTTTCTCGCCGCTGGAGACATGCACGGTCACCGAGATGAGCGATGGGTACAGTTCGTACGCCTCTGTTTGCTGTTGCAGACTCTGGGTGACATGGATACCGCGGCTTTGCGCAATCAACAGCGCATTAACCGGGTTTACCGGCTCGCTCAACACAGGCTGCAGGATGCCGGTCACCACAGCGCGCGTAAGGATGTCGGTCGGCAGCTCGGCGAAGTCCGGGCTGTAGGTTACCTGTACCCGTACGATGGGCGCGCGAGCGAGCTGGGTATGTAATTTGCCGATTTTCTCCGCCAGCATCAGGTATGGCGCAATGCGCTGAAGCACCTCGGGATCAATCGGCGGCAGGTTGACCGCACTGCGAGCAGGTCCACCGCGCAACACCGACACAATCTGCTCCGCTACGTCTACCGCCACGTTTACCTGCGCCTCAGCGGTAGAGGCGCCCAGATGTGGCGTGACCACACAGTTTTCCAGTGATAGCAATGGGTTGTCCGCCGCCGGAGGCTCTTTGCTGAACACGTCTATCGCTGCGCCTGCCAGCTTGCCCGAACGTAGCGCCGCCGCGAGAGCCTGCTCGTCCACGATGCCGCCGCGTGCGCAGTTAATCAATCGCGCGCCGTCTTTCATGCGTGCGATGCGCTCAGCGTTGATGAGGTTGCGCGTCTGGTCGTTCAAGGGGGTGTTTATCGTCACGAAATCGCTCTGCGCCAGCAGGGAACCCAGGTCGGAGAGGGCAACGCCGATGCGCTCTGCCACCTCAGCAGGAGTAAAGGGGTCGTACGCAATCACGTTCATCCCCAACCCCTTTGCGCGGCGCGCTACCTCGCGCCCGATTTTGCCAAGCCCGATGATACCTAAGGTCTTGCGGTATACCTCTGTGCCCACAAACTTGCTGCGCTTCCACTCGCCCGATCGAAGGCTGCGGTCTGCCTGCGGAATGTTGCGCGCCATCGCCAGCATCATCGCGACCGTCAGCTCCGCAGCGGCGATGGTATTGCCCTCCGGCGAGTTGACCACGATGATGCCGCGCTGGGTAGCCGCTGCAACGTCGATATTGTCTACACCTACCCCGGCCCTGCCGATGATGCGCAGGCGCGTTGCCGCCTCGATAATATCTGCTGTGACCTTCGTCTCGCTACGCACCACCAGCGCGTCGTAATCGCCGATGAGACGGATGAGCTCCTCTTTGGGCAAACCGATGTGAACGTCTACCTCGCCCGCCTGCCGTAACACTTCGATGCCAGCTTCTGCGATAGGGTCGCTGACCAGGATACGTGCCATGAAATCGTGCCTCCCTGGGAAACGGCTGATGCTCTCAAGGGGAAGATTCGGTCATTGAGGGCTTCTTCTCCTGCCCCGATACAGACGACGGAGGCGCGGTTCTTGCCGCAGGACAAAGCGATGTCCTCACCTTTGCCGACGCTGTGTTTGGATACAGAGATCGGTATGCTCCCTAATCAACACTCAAAGTGTTTCTCACACTGTCCTGCGTACATACTCACCGTAGTCAGGTACATAGCGGCGATATTCGCCGCTCATTAAGGGCGAGGAAATGATGAAGTCCGCTGAGGCGCGGTTACAGGCAATTGGGATGTTCCACACCACCGCAATACGCAGCAACGCTTTCACATCGGGGTCGTGCGGTTGAGGTTCTAACGGGTCCCAGAAAAAGATGAGGAAGTCTATCTCGCCCTCGGCGATTTTCGCCCCGATTTGCTGGTCGCCGCCTAAGGGCCCGCTTTGTAGCTTGATGATAGGCAAGCCCAGAGACTCTTCCAGCAACCTGCCTGTTGTTCCGGTGGCGTACAGTGTGTGTTGAGCCAGAAGGTCTCGATTGAAACGTGCCCATTCTAACAGGTCTGCTTTCTTATGGTCGTGCGCCACCAGCGCGATACGTTTCTTTTGGGGCATGGATATCCTGTGCTTCGTCATTTTCCACCTCTTCTCTCTCTAAAACTCAATCCTAAGTATACTCCAGAATACATACCGGTATGCGGACGCCTATCTAGAACGAGCAATCCTGGCATCCGATAATCAACATGCGTTCATTATCGACGCAGCACACGGAATGGAGGTACGAGTATGAAAGGCACCATCGTAATCGCAGTGCGCGAGATGGTTCAACAGCAGTTCGGCAAAGACGCATGGACGAAGGCACTATTGGAGGCTGGTATCGACAAAGAACCAGCTATCGCTCCATCCAGCATGATAGACGACAAGGTGGTAATAAACGTTATACAAGGCATCTGTCGCACCACAGGCAAAAGCATGCAGCAATTCGCCGACATGTTCGGCGAGTACTGGGTGACCCAGTATGCGCAGCGTATGTACAAGAGCTTCTTTTTAGGCTCTAAGTGCGCCAGGGATTTCCTGCTTAAAATGGACTCGGTTCACGTTTCCATGACTCGCGCCTTCCCGGATTCGACGCCCCCTCGTTTTGAGTATGAGTGGAAGAGCGACAACACATTGATAATGACTTACAAATCTCCCCGCGGGCTGATGGACATCTTCATTGGCCTGATTAAGGGCGTAGGCAAGCACTATGGCGAGAATCTACAGGTGCGGAAAATCACGTCCAATCAGGTGGAGATCGTATTTCCCAAGGCGGCGTAAATAACCGCGCCTACTCTGTTGCTCATCGCGCTAAAGATGATTTTTTCAAAACCGTAGTGGCCGGGCTTACCCGTACATGTGTCGGCAGAGGTGAGACCTCCCTTGTCATGCTAAGCCGAAGGCGAAGCGTCTCCGAGATTCTTCGCTGATGCTCAGAATGACAATTGGAGGGCGAGGCTTCTGCCGAGCC